>CANRPG010000013.1 GCA_947632425.1 uncultured Clostridia bacterium
CAGGGGATTCGCTGGTGCTGAACATCAAGATACCTATACAGTCGGCGCTGGAAAATGCCCTGCAAAAGTGCGTTGAGACACACGCCCCGAAAGAGAGGGCAACGGGCATAGTTATGGATCCCAACACCGGCGCAGTGCTTGCCATGGCTACCACATACGGCTATGACCTTAACAACCCTGCCGATATACTAGACCCCGGCGTTGCGGCTGCCATTGCTGCCATGCCCGAGGGCGAAGAAAAGACCAAGGCGCAGAGCGATGCATGGGCTACACAGTGGAAAAACAAGGCAGTCTCGGAGATATACTACCCCGGTTCGGTATTCAAGGTAATAACGGCTTCTTCGGCTTTGGAAGAGCAGACTATAACGACCGAGCAGGGCTTTCAGTGCGGTCGGGTGGTGCAGATAGCAGACATAACCTACCACTGCTGGGCTGAATACGACCACGGTATGCAAACGCTGCGAGATGCGATGATGAACTCATGCAACCCTGCGTTTATAAGGATAGGTCAGACACTGGGAACGGAACTTTTCGGCGATTATTTTGAGGCATACGGCTTTACAGAGCCAACGGGGATTGACCTGCCGGGCGAGGCTTCAAGCATATTTGTAAGCAAGAACGACATGAGCATTGTTGACCTTGCATCAAGCTCTTTCGGTCAGGCGAACAAGATAACGCCTATTGAGATGATAACGGCGTATTCGGCTGTAATAAACGGCGGCTACCTTATCACTCCTCAGGTGGTCGACAAGATAATAGACTCAAACGGAAACGTTGTGAAAGACTTTGAGCCTGTTGTGAAAAGACAGGTAATATCCGAAGAAGTTTCCGCGAAGATGAGAGAGATACTGGAATATGTTGTTGAAAACGCAAAGAGCGGCAACGCTTACATACAAGGCTATAAAATAGGCGGTAAATCGGGCACTTCGCAGAAGATAGACATAGACCCCACGGGCACGCATGATCATGTTGGTTCATACTGTGCGTTCGCGCCTGCTGATGACCCGCAGGTTATTGTGCTTATTGTGGTAGACGACCCACAGAACGGCGAGTATTACGGAAGCCAGGTGGCAGCGCCCTATGCAAGAGAAGTGCTTGAAAACATTCTTCCGTATATGGGCATATACCCCGAATACACCGAAGAAGAACTCAGCAAGATAGCGGTGGTAGTTAAGAACACAGAGTATTCCGATGTGAGCGATGCAAGATCAACGCTGGAGGCTCTGGGTCTTAAAGTGAACGTTGTGGGAACGGGAGATTCGGTAGTTACGCAGGTGCCGTCGTCGGGCTCTATGAGAAAGGGCGGCACGGTAATTCTGTACACAGATCAGAATGCGGTCGCAGAGACTACCACGGTGCCGTCGCTGGCAGGGCTTACGCTGGAGCAGGCACAGGCGGCTCTGGACGAGGCAGGACTGAATCTGCTGCCAAACGGAAGCGCGGCTTATGAATCGGGTGCAACGGCAGGCTACGACCAGAACCCGGCAGCCGGCATGATGGTATACAAAGGTCAGATAGTTTCGGTAACGTTCTATCCGCAGACGGTATCGTCGCAGTAATATAGCAAAGGGGCAATACACATGAGGCTGTATGAACTTATAGACGGCATTGCGCAAACGAGCCTTGCCGACACAGAGATAACGGATATATCGTGCGACACGCGAAAAGAGCTGAAAAAAGGCGGACTGTTCGTGTGCATAAAGGGCGGAAGTTTTGACGGTCACGACTATGCGGCAAAGGCGCTTGAAAACGGCGCGGCGGCTGTTATAGTTGAGCGCGATATGGGGCTTGACAGGCAGATAATAGTCCCCGACAGCAGGCGGTTTTTCCCTCGTGCTTGTGCGGCGTGGTTTTCGCACCCCGAGCGGCAGCTGAAACTCATAGGCGTTACGGGCACTAACGGCAAGACGACTTCCACGACGGTGATAAAGTATCTGCTTACAAAAATGGGGCATAAAACGGGACTTATAGGCACTTGCTGCAATGAGATAGGCGACGAGATTCTTCATACGGAAAGAACCACCCCCGAGCCGTATGACCTGTTTGAGCTTTTCAGGAATATGGCAGATAAGGGCTGCGAATACTGCGTTATGGAGGTATCATCGCAGGGGCTGGAGCAGGGCAGAGTTGACGGCTGCGTGTTCGATACGGCGGTGTTTACCAACCTGACGCAAGATCACCTTGATGTTCACGGCAGTATGGAGAACTACTATCAGGCAAAGAAGATACTGTTCTCGCTTTGCAAAAAGGCTGTTATAAATATTGATACTCAGTACGGCAAACGGTATTTCAGCGAGATAAGCTGCGATAAAATATCTTTCGGCGAAAAAGATGATCACGCCGACTTTAAAGCAAGCGACTGCGAATTTTCGGAGCGCGGCGTAAGCTACACCTGCAAGAGCGCGAAAGGCAGCTTTGAGGTATACTTCCCTATGCCGGGCGACTTCAACATATCAAACTCGCTGGGTGTTATAGCGGCTATGGAAGCTATGGGCTTTGACGGCAAGGAGTGCGCCTTTCTTTTGAAAGATTTCGGCGGTGTGCGCGGCAGGGCTGAAACGGTAGATACGGGCAGAGACTTCACTGTAATATGCGATTACGCCCACACGCCCGATGCGGTGGAGAACATTCTTACCGCGATAAAGAGCGGCGCAAAAGGCAGGGTGGTAGCTCTGTTCGGCTGCGGCGGCAACCGCGATGCAGGCAAAAGACCGCTTATGGCAAAGGCTGCTGCGGCGCACTCTGACTTTATGGTGATAACTTCGGATAACCCGAGAAATGAAGACCCCGACGCTATTATTGAAGATATACTCAAAGGGCTAGAGGGCTGCTATACGCCTTATATACGCATAACAGACAGGCGCGAGGCGATACACTGGGCGGTAAAAAATGCGCAGAAAGACGATGTTATCGTGCTGTGCGGCAAGGGACATGAGGACTATCAGATACTTGCAGGCGGCAAAAAGATACACTTTGACGAGCGCGAGGTAGTTAAAGAGGCTTTGGCGCAGCTGTAACACCGTCACCGACATAATAATGGAGCAGAAACTATGGAACACATAAAGCTATACGAAATAATAGATGCAGTAAAAGGCACTTTCGGCTATAAGGCTGATATTGATATTTCGCAGATATCTTCCGACACGCGAACTATCGGGGACGGCTCTGTTTTTGTATGCCTTAAAGGCGAGAGGTTTGACGGTCACGATTTTGCAGCTTCGGCTATGGAAAAAGGCGCGGTCGCATGCATTACCGAAAGACCCGTTGAGGGCGCAAAGTGCATTATAGTTGACAACACGCTGAAAGCGCTGGGCGATATTGCAAGATACTACCGCAAAAAGTTTACAGACCTGCGCTTGGTGGGTGTTACGGGCTCGGTGGGCAAGACATCTACAAAAGAGATGATAAGCCTTGTGCTTTCGCAGAAATTCAATACGCTGAAAACGCAGGGCAGCCTTAATAACGAGATAGGCTTGCCGCACACGCTTTTTGGTATAAGCAGTGATACGCAGGCGGCTGTGATTGAGATGGGTATGTCACATTCGGGCGAAATTTCGCGGCTTTCTTCTATCGCGCTGCCAAATGTCTGCGTTGTTACCAACATAGGTACGGCGCACATAGGCAACCTTGGCAGTCAGGAAAATATTCTTAAAGCGAAAATGGAGATACTTGACGGGGCGGATTATTACGCGCCTCTGATCGTGTGCGCTGATGATAAATTTCTTAGCTGTGCGCCAAAACGCCCCGACAGACCTAAGTTTACATACTCTCTTTCTGACAAGCGCGCGGACGTTTATGCGAGCGATATACAGCGTGATGAAAACGGTTCGTCGTTTACTATAAATCACGGCGATGAGAAGATAAGGGCGAGGGTGAACGTTGCAGGAAGCCACAATGTTCTGAATGCTCTGTGCGCCTACACGGTGGGCAGCTATTACGAGATCGAGCCGCAGAAAATGGCAGATGCAATAGCGCAGTTTCGCACCGACGGCGTGCGGCAGAACCGCGTTGAGAAAAACGGCATTACCTTTGTGCTCGATTGCTTCAACGCAAGCCCCGAGGCTATGAAAGCTTCTCTCGAGGTATTCGGCGACAGCAAGGCAAGCGGCAGAAAAATAGCAGTTTTAGCCGATATGCTGGAGCTTGGGAAACAGTCAAAAAATTATCACAAAAGCGTTGGCGAAAAGTTTGCCCAAACCGGCGCTGATATGCTTATATGCTACGGCGAAGATGCGGCGCAGTATGCCGCGGGGGCAGTGAAAAAAGGCTTTGGCGAAGAAAAATGTCACTGTTTTACAGAAGAAAAAGAACTTGAAGATTTCCTTAAAAATGAGATAAAGAGCGGCGACCTTGTGCTTTTCAAGGGCAGCCACGGTATGAAGCTGGATAAAGTATACAAAGATTGCTTTGAATAAGGCGTGCGAAAGGAGGGTCTGCATTGACCAGAGGCAGCGCAAGAGGCGGCATCGAGCATATTTCGGCAGGCAAACGCAAAAAGCCCGAAGTTGCAGCCGCGCGAAAGACGAACAATTTTCATATAGTCGGTATGCCGCTTGACAGACCGTTTTTGGTGATAGTGCTGATACTTCTCGTTATAGGCGTGCTTATGATGGGCTCGGCAAGCTATGTGTGGAGCATGAACGACTACGGCACGGGCACATACTACTTCAACAGGCAGGCGGCGCTTGCAATTGCAGGTGTTGTGGCGATGATAAGCGTATCGTTTGTTGATTACCACGTTTTTCAGAATACAAAAGTTGCATACATATTTTTGCTGGCATCGTATTTTGTAACGCTGATAACTTCGTTTGTCGGCAACGAGGTGGCAGGCGCAAGGCGCTGGATAGAGATAGGCGGCGTGAGCTTTCAGCCGTCGGAGGTGCTCAAAGTTGCGTTCATTATAATATTTGCGTACCTGGGCGCGATGAACTTCCCGAAGTTCAACAGCATTCGCTACTCTTTAGGTGCGTATCTGCTTATACTTATACCCTGCTGCGGCGTGCTTGTTTTGCAAAGACACCTCTCGGGCGTGCTTATCTTCGGGCTCATAGGTATGATAATGATACTTGTTTCGGGCGTGCCGATAAGGCATTTTGCGCTGCTTTGCGCGGTGGCTGTTATAGGCGCAGGAGGCTTTCTGCTGCTTAAAATGGCAGGCAGCGGCGGCGGTTTCGGCTACCTTACAGAAAGAATACAAAGCTGGCGCGACCCCACAAGCGATATTCTCGGCTCAACGCTGCAAACATATCAGTCGCTTCTGGCGATAGGCTCGGGCGGAATATTCGGACTGGGGTTCGGGCAGTCGCGGCAAAAGCACCTTTGGCTTCCCGAGGCGCAGAACGACTTTGTATTTTCTATATTCTGCGAGGAACTCGGCTTTGTTGGCGCAATGGCTGTTATAATACTGTTCGCGCTGTTCATATTCAGAGGTTTTTATATTGCATCTAACGCCCCCGACCGCTTTGGTATGCTGATGTGCGCAGGCGTTACGGTGCAGATAGGCATTCAGGCGCTGCTCAACATAGGCGTTGCTTGCAATGCGTTCCCCAACACGGGCATAAGCCTGCCGTTTTTCAGCTACGGCGGCACTGCCACGATGGTGCAGCTTGCGGAAATGGGGCTGATACTGAGCGTTTCGCGGCAGGCATCGCGGCAGGAGTAGTTTTTTAAGAAAGGAAGATAGCTTTGCTGAGAGTTTTGCTGGCAGGCGGAGGAACTTCAGGACACATAAACCCTGCTGTCGCTATTGCGGAGATAATCAAGAAAAACCGCCCCGACGCGCAGTTTTGCTTTGCAGGTACGCCGAAGGGAATAGAAAGCAGGATAGTGCGCGATCTGGGCTACCGCTTTGAGGAGATAGATGTCCACGGGTTTCAGCGGTCTTTGTCTTTTGAAAATATAAAGAGAAATTTGCAGGCGGTAAAGTGCCTGATGTTTGCATCTTCTCGCTCTAAAAAGATAATAAAGAGCTTTCAGCCCGACTTAGTGATAGGCACAGGCGGATATGTGAGCGGCCCTATAGTTCGCACCGCCGCGAAAATGGGCATAAAGACTGCCATTCACGAGCAGAACGCATACCCCGGTGTTACCACGCGCATACTTTCTAAAAAAGTTGATAAGGTAATGCTGACGGTAATAGAGGCGAAAGAATATCTTGAAGATGATATAGACTACACGGTTACGGGGCTGCCTGTAAGAGCGGCATTTTCGGCTATTGACAGAGCCGCAGCAAAGAAACAGCTGGGTTTTGCAGAAGATGAGGTGTGCATACTCTCAACGGGCGGAAGTCTGGGCTCGCAGGTACTCAACGAGAACGTTGCACAGCTTATAAAGTGGGAGCAGGACAGCGGCGCGAGGGTAAACCACATACATTCATACGGCACATACAAAGGCTACAGCGATTATGTTCAGAAACTGGAGCAAATGGGCGTTAAGGATATAGAAGGCGGCAGGCTGTACGTAAAAGACTATATAAATATGCCGCTGTGTATGGCTGCGGCAGACTTGGTGATAAGCCGCTGCGGCGCAAATTCGCTAACCGAGCTGGAGGCGCTTGGCAGGGCATCAATACTGATACCATCGCCGAATGTTGCTGGAAATCACCAGTACCACAACGGCATGGTGCTGCACAACGCAGGCGCTGGGATAGTTATAGAAGAAAAAGACCTTACGCCGCAAAAACTTATAGATACGGTAAAAGAGCTTTGTGTTGACGAGGGCGGCGAAGAAAAACTGCGTATGCTCTCGGAAAACGCGAAAAGACTTTACATAAACGATACAGACGAAAGGATATATAACGCGCTCTATCAGCTTATAGCAAGCGTGGAGTAATTCACAATGCTTCCTTTAGCGGCATATTATGACTTGTAATATGCTTTTAAAGGAGAGATAGCTTTATGCAAAGGCTGGTGATAGAGGGCGAGAAAAGACTTGTCGGAGAGATAGAGGTGCACGGTGCGAAAAACAGCGCCCTGCCGCTGCTTGCAGCCTGCGTTCTTTCAAGGGGCGAAAGCTGTCTGCATAACTGTCCTAAGCTTACCGATGTTTACGCCGCGTGCAGGATACTTTCCTGTCTTGGGTGCAAATGTGAACGGCAGGGGGATACGGTGGTAGTCAATACCGACGGTCTTGATAATTTCAATGTACCCGATGAACTTATGAGGGAGATGCGCTCGTCTATAGTGTTTCTTGGCGCGATACTGGGAAGAGTGGGCAAGTGCAGGCTTTCGTTCCCCGGTGGGTGCGAGCTGGGTCCGCGACCTATAGATATGCACATATCGGCTTTGAAACAAATGGGCGCGGCTATTAAAGAAGAACACGGTACGCTTGAATGTGATGTGGGAAACGGTCTTAAAGGCGCGAAAATAGTGCTGTCGTTCCCGTCGGTAGGCGCTACGGAGAATATAATTCTGGCGGCTGTTACAGCGAAAGGCAAAACTGTTATACACAACGCTGCGAGAGAGCCCGAAATTTGCGATCTGGCGCGGTTTCTCAACAAGTGCGGCGCGAAGATAGACGGCTTCGGCGAAGATACAATTTCAGTGCAGGGCGTTGAAAAGCTATACGGCTGCGAGTATGACGTTATGCCCGACAGGATAGTGGCTGCGACATATTTAAGCGCGGCGGCATCTACCTGCGGTGAACTTACTCTGCTGCACACGCGCACCGAAGATATTGAAAGCGTTCTGCCTGTGTTTGAGCAGATGGGCTGCTCGCTGTATACATACGAAAACAAGATATATATAAACGCGCGGCGCGGTATAAAAGCCGTAAAGACAATACGCACGATGCCTTTTCCCGGCTTTCCTACAGATGCGCAGGCGGTAGTCATGGCGGCTCTTGCAAAGGCAAGGGGCACAAGCGTTATGATAGAGAATATTTTTTCCAACCGTTTTCGCCATGTAGACGAGCTTGTGAGAATGGGCGCGGATATTAAGACCGAGGGAAAAGTTGCCATTATAGACGGTGTGAAAAGGCTTTCGGGTGCAAAGGTGAGGGCAAGCGACCTTAGAGGCGGAGCGGCTTTGGTGGTGGCGGCTCTCGGCGCGGAGGGAGTTACTCAGATAAGCGATATAAAGTATATAGACAGAGGATATGAAGCGATAGAGCAGGCGTTTTCGTCTGTGGGAGGAACAATAAAGCGCGTTCAATAACGCGGCAGGAGATGAAAAACAGTGGCAATGAGGGATATTGAAAAGCAGGACTTTGACAAATCGGAGTACAAAGTCATGAACGGCAAAAGGGTAAAGGTAGGCAGGCGGCACCGCAGAAACAACCTGACACTTTACTATTACATGATATTTTTTGCGGTAGTTATTACTGTTACGGTGCTTTCGGTAACGCTGCTGTTCAATGCAAATGAAGTGGTGGTAAGCGGAACACAGCTTTATTCCTCGGAGCAGATAAGGCTTATTTGCGGCGTAGAGCAGGGCGACAACCTTATAAGGCTTGACACCCACACCGCCGAAAAATGCGCGCTGGAAAGCCTCTCTTACGTTGACGATATAAAGGTGCTGAGAAGCTTTCCGAGCAGAATATCTATAAAGGTAACGGAAGCAGTGCCCAAAGCCAACATAGAGCAGGACGGCAAGTATTACGTTGTCAGCGAGAGCGGCAGGATATTAGAAGCAGGGCTCGACAAGCCTATGGGCGGTCTGGTAGTCATTGTGGGGTACGATCTGAAAAATCTTGGCATAGGCGATAAGCTGGAATCAAACGACGATATGAAGCAGAATATCACGGACACTATTTTTGACACCTTGGAGCACACGCAGCTCAAAGAGCATATCTCGGCGATAAATATTGCAGACAGGTCGAACATAAAGCTCAATTACGACAGCCGCATAAATATACTGCTGGGAAGTTCGCTGGACTTGGAGTATAAGCTTGGTGCCGTGAAAGTAATAATAGATACCAAAATATCGGATAAATTCAACGGCGTTATATATTACCATACCGATTCGGGCGGCGTTTCTGTGATAGATTCCGATAAGCTGTCAGGCTCGCTGAAAAATGAAGCCCCTGCCGATTATACAGTGCACCAGAGCGGCGAAGAGGGAGATGTTCCACTTCAGGATAAGTACAACAGCGGTCTGAAATAACGCGTTTTCAGAATTTTTTATAAATAAATCAAATAAATTTGTAAAAAATACTTGATATTCAGAAAAATATGTGTTATTATAAATATGTATATAAAAATGCGTTATGTGCGCAAATGAAAATATAAATGTTGAATAAAAGAAATAACAGGGGGAAGTCAAACATGAGTTGGGCAATCAATACCGAAGAAACGTTTGGAGCTAAGATCAAGGTAATAGGCGTAGGCGGCGGCGGCGGAAACGCGCTGAACTGCATAGCATCAGAGGCTGCCGAGGGTTCTATAGATTACGGCAATGTTGACTACATAGCAGTCAACACCGATATTCAGGCTCTTAAAAAATCTATCGCTACCGAAAAAATTCAGATAGGCACAAAGCTTACGCACGGTCTGGGCGCAGGCGGAAAGCCCGAAGTAGGCGAATCTTCCGCGCAGGAAAACAAGGAAGAAATAGCCGAGGCTCTTAAAGATGCCGATATGGTAGTTATCACCGCAGGCATGGGCGGCGGCACAGGCACAGGCGCAGCACCCGTTGTTGCCGAAATTTCCAGAGAGCTTGGCAAGCTGACTATCGCGGTCGTTACAAAGCCTTTCGCTTTTGAGGGCGCAAAGAAAATGGCTCAGGCTGAAAACGGTATAACAGAGCTTTTGAAGAATGTTGACTCTCTTATAGTTATACCCAACCAGAAGCTGCTCACGGGCGACCAGAAGCTTACTATGCGGCAGGCGTTCTCGCTGTCTGACGGCATACTCAAAACAGGCGTTATGTCTATAGCAGATATAATTCTGAGAAACGGCGTTGTAAACGTTGACTTTGCCGACGTTACATCTATCCTCAAAGATGCAGGCTATGCGCATATTGCTATCGGTCACGGTCAGGGCAAGGACAAGGCTCAGGAAGCTGCAAAGCAGGTAATTTCCAGTCCGCTGCTTGAAACATCTATCAACGGCGCTAAGAGGCTGCTTATCAATATCGTTATGTCCGATGACATCATCACTGACGACGTTGACGAGCTTACGAATATCATTACAAACGCTGTTGACCCCGAGGCTACTATCATCTTCGGTACTGATTACAAGGAAGATTCTACCGACGAGATATTCGTTACCGTTATCGCGGCTGATTTCAGCAATATCCCGGGACGTGAGGGCGAGGAGATCATTCCTGCACCGGTGGCTAAGCCCGAAACTACCACTGCAAGCGCTGCTTCAAAGCCTGCCGATAACCCCAACTATTACGACGATATATTCAATATCTTCAATAAGAAGTAATTTTGGCAATACTATAATAGTGTGAAACGCTCCGAGATTTTCGGGGCGTTTTTGTGTAGATTTTTGTGTATATAAAAATTTTTGGTAAGCGCAAAATTTTTCGCCGCTTGCTATTGCAAAAATTATTTGGATTTGATATAATAATAGTATAGTTGCTTTTGCAGAAATAATTTTTCAGGAGGTGCGCTATGAACCCCGACCCTTGTGGGAAACGTTCCCTTATAAAATTTAACAGTCTCGCGGGGGAGGAGTGCGCCTAGAAGCTCTTGCCGCCGCGACAGAAAGGCGGAATTGCTTTATGATAAAATACCTGAAAAGTGCAGGCAGCAAGCTGGAAATGCTGGATAAAGCCGCTGAGGGCTGTTGGATCTCCGTTACGCAGCCCAGCAGCGAGGAAATAGAGTTTCTGATAAACGACCTCGGGCTGGACGCAGGCTTTGTGCGTTCATCGCTTGACGAGGAGGAAAGCTCTCACGTTGAGATAGAGGACGAGCAGACGCTCATTATCGTTGACACGCCGGTCGCAGATGCGCAAAAGTCGGATACAACGCTGTTTTATACAATGCCTGTCGGTATGATAATCACAGATAAGAATATAATAACGATATCCTCGCGCGAGAACAGCATACTATCAGAGATAGAGAACGGCGCAATAAGAAATATGCAGACGAACATGAAAACACGCTTTGTGCTGCAATGTCTGCTGAAAATTACCGCGAAGTTTATGTTCAACTTAAAGCAGATAGAAAAAATATCGCTGGGACTGGAAAAACAACTGCAAGGCGCGCCGAAGAACGAGGAGATAGTTCAGCTGCTGGGACTGGAAAAATCGATCGTTTACTTTTCAACATCGCTCAAAGCCAACGACGTCACCCTTGAAAAAATAAACAGGGGCAGGGTCATAAAGCTTTATGAGGAAGATCAGGATCTTCTGGACGATGTGCTTATCGAGATAAAGCAGGCGATCGAGATGGCGAGCATTTACGACAGCATACTTCACGGCATGGTAGATGCGTTTGCATCGGTTATTTCAAACAATGTTAACACGGTGATGTGGCGGCTGACTGTAATTACCATAATTATGGCGATACCGACCATAGTTTTCAGCTTCTACGGAATGAATACAGATCTTCCGCTGCCGTATACATGGTTCGCAACGCTGGCGGCGGTGGTGCTGACGGTCATTGTTGCAATAGTATTGCTAAAAAAGAAAAAGTGAATTTGTTCAAATTATATAAAAAATGTGGCAGAGCATGAAAAGCACTTGAAAAATGTTGCAGAATATTGTATAATAAATTATTACGAGAGGTATACTTATATCCCCTCATTATAATAAATGTAATAATATTTAAATATTTACAGGAGGTAGTGTCAAAATGGCAGGTAACGGTTATTTGCGTACCGTAAACTTTGGTGGATTTGACAAGAAAGACGTACTGGCATACGTTGACGAACTCAACACCAAAATTTACAATCTTGAAACGCAGTTGGGAGAGAAAACTGATGCTCTCGCGGCTTATGAGGCAAGCGGCGGAGCGGCAGCTTCGGAGAACTTCGAGGGTAAGGAAGCCCTTGAAAAGAAGCTGGAAGAGAGTCAGAAAAAGGTTGAAGAAAGCCATGCAAAAGTTTCAGAACTTATGGCATCTACAGACAGCCTGAAACTTCAGCTGACAACGGCTGAAAGCGACGCGGCAGAGAAAGATGCTCAGATAGAGCAGCTGAAAAATGAGATAGAAGAACTGAAACAGAAAGTCTCCGATGCTGAGGCAAGCGCTGCGGCTGGCGGCGGAGCTGCATTTGATATGAGCGGACTGTTCATGGAGGCGCAGAAGTCTGCAAACGCTGTTGTAGCGCAGGCTAAGGAAGCTGCCAAGAAGATGGAGCAGGACGCCAAGGATCTTCAGGATCAGATACTTGAAGATGCCAACAACCAGGCGGCTAAGATAGTAAGCGATGCAAACGAAGAAGCTAAGAATACTACCGAGACCGCAAAGGCTCAGGCTGATGCGATGATAAAGAACGCTCAGGAGCAGGAGGGCGTTATACTTGCAAAATCTCAGGGACTGAGAGATGCCGCAAGAGACGAATTTACCGATATCGACATAAACGTTCAGAAGATAGCAGGTCTGCTCAATGAGCTTCTCAATAGCAGCATTGAAAAGACAGATGTTCTCAAGAAGCTGACGGCAGAGGGTCTTCAGCTGGTAAATGGTGGCTCAAATTTTAAGTATGTACCGAAAGGAAGTGATGCAGCGAAAATAAGTCAGAAAAACGATACTAAAGGTAATGACAATAAAGTAAATGCCCCGGTGCAAAACGCGCCGAAACAGACAGCGCAGTCTGAGGCGGAGAAAAAGGCAAGAGACGAGCTCGACGAGCTTACAAGGCAGGCTCTGGCGGCGGTGCAGTCGCAGATAAACGAGCCCGACGTTAAGCCTGCGGAAAACAAGCCGCAGAAAAGTTCTTTTGCGACTTCTCTGAAATTCAGCGGCCCTGCGCCTGATTCGGTGAAGAAAGATGCCCCGAAGGCTCAGGAAGTTAAGGAAGAAGCCAAGGAAGAACTCAAGGCAGAAAAGCCGACATTCCATATGGCAGGAAACAAGCCTAAGCAGCCTGCCGAGGAGGAAAAGCAGCCCGAGCAGGCACCCAGACATAATGTTTCGGGTCTGTCGATGTCAAAAGCTCCTAAGTCTGCAAACCCTGTAAATGCGCAGGATCAGGACATGATGGCGGCTTTGGCACGCGGCATAGCCAGCGAAAACGACGAAGAGGCACTCTCGGACGAGGATATACTCAAATCGTGGGGCGGCAAAAAGGGCAATAAATAAAATACGCGCAGGATAGATCCCGCAAAAAGGTTCTATCCTGCTTTTGTATAAAGGAGAATTTTAGGTGGAAGAAGTCATTGAGATAAACGCGCAGCAGCTGAAAGAAGCCGCGAAAACCCTGAGGGCAGGGGACAAGGTGCTGCTTTCGGGGATAGTGTATACATCGAGAGATGCGGCGCATAAGCGCATTATGCAAATGATAGAAAACGGCGAAAAATTGCCGTATGAGATAAAAGATGCGGTAATTTACTACGCAGGCCCTACACCTGCGCCCGAGGGTAAGCCGATAGGCTCTTGCGGGCCGACAACTTCGGGCAGAATGGACAAGTATGCGCCCAAACTTTTAGATATGGGGCTCGGCGGAATGATAGGCAAGGGCGAGCGATCGGTTGAGGTAATGGAGGCTATCAAGCGCAACGGAAGTATTTATTTGTGTGCCGTTGGCGGCGCAGGAGCGCTGGCAGGCAGGTGCATAACCGAGTGCGAGGTAATTGCTTTTGAGGATCTCGGCTGCGAGTCGGTGAAAAGACTGCGCTTTGAAAAGTTTCCGCTGGTGGTGGCGTGCGACAGCTTCGGCGGCGATATATTCTCAAGCGGACGTGAAAAGTACAGACAGGCGTAAAATTTGTCATTTTGCTTAGTTTGTACTTGACAAACGCAATACTTTTGTGCTATTATATATAGTGGAGGCTTACCATGACCGATACGCAGATTATAGATCAGCTTTCAGACGAAGAACTTGTGCGGCTCGCGCTGCGTGACAGAGAGGCTCTTTCGGCGCTTATTATAAGGTATTACCCCATAGCGGTGTGCAAGGCAAGGAAAATGGCGCGCGACGGCAGCGATGTGGACGATATTTTGCAGGAGGGCGTTCTGGGGCTTCTGGATGCGGTGAAGTCTTTTGATAAGGATAACGGAGCGGCGTTCCGTACATATGCAAACATCTGTATGAGAAACAGAATGCTGAATGCCGTTTCAGCCGTCGCTAGGAAAAGCGAAGCTCTTGAAGATATTGAGGAACAGCAGGATTGCGAGGGCAGCCCTGAAAGCATTGTAGTGCAGAGGGAGCACGAAAAGCTGCTGTTTGAAAACATCTCGCATATGCTCTCGAGCAGCGAGTGGAGCGTTTTGCAGCTGTATTTAAACGCGCTGCCATACTCAGAGATAGCAAAAAGACTGGGCATTTCGGTAAAATCGGTAGATAACGCGATGCAGAGGGTGCGCAAAAAACTGAAGAAAAATCTCACAAATTTCGGCGGCTGAGCCGTCAGTATGCCATAGTAGCTTAATTACAGAGCGTTGTTTAATCAAAGGTGTCGGTGCAAGTCCGACCACGGCAAAATCATTAAAATCAATTTTAAGCGAGGTAAAAGGAAATGTACGAAGACAAGACATTGGTCTGCAAGGATTGTGGAAACGAATTTGTTTTTACAGCAGGCGAACAGGAATTTTATGCTGAGAAAGGCTTTGTAAACGAGCCGCAGAGATGCAAGGCTTGCAGAGATGCAAGAAAAAATGCAGCAAAGGGCGAAAGAGAAATGTTTACAGCTACCTGCGCGGCTTGCGGAGGAGAAGCGAAAGTTCCGTTCAGACCGAGAGAGGACAGACCTGTATATTGCAGCGAATGTTTCGCTAAGATGAAAGAAGAACAAGCGTAAAGCTGACCTGCCTGCGGTGAAATATCCGCAGGCATTTTTATGCTAAGCACGGGGGAACCCCGAACTTGTTCCCCCGTGTACCCCTTCCTGCATCGGCTCCGGTACCCTCACGCTAAAAAATTCACATTAAGATGTTCATTTTTTAGCTGCGCCGATAGCGGTGTAAACTTCGAGAAATGAATTCCCGAAGTTTACTTTATATATAAGTTGGGTATTGCTTTTTTTGATAAATTGGGTTATAATATGTTTATAGAAGTCTTTAAGAAAGGAAGTTGCATCATGACAGTTACAAAAAGCAGCGTTATTGGCGATATACTGGACGAAGCGCCGCAGCTTGCCGAATATTTTTTTGAAATAGGTATGCACTGCCTCGGCTGCCCCCATTCAAGAGGGGAAACGGTTGAGCAGGCTTGCGCGGCGCACGGTACTGATGCCGATGAGCTGGTAAAGAAGCTCAATAACGCATTGGAAGGCTGAATCTGTGAAAATGCGTCCGCCGAAAGGTGGGCGCAGTGCATTTTAAGGGGAAATTATGTCAGGATTAAAAGAGCTTACGGATAAAAGGCTGCTGGCTTGCGCGGCTTTTGTTTCGGGCGGCGGAATAGTCTGCGATGTGGGTACGGATCATGCGTATTTGCCGTGCTATCTTGTGAAAAACGGCGTGTGCAAAAGGGCGGTGGCGGCTGATGTGAACCCGTCTCCGCTGGCGGCGGCTAAGGAAAATATACAACGGGCAGGTCTTGAAGATAAAATAGATACTGTTTTGTCGGACGGGCTTGACGGCATTTCGCCCAAAGGCATTACAGACGTTGTGATCGCAGGCATGGGCGGCGAGCTTATTGCAGATATTTTAGGCAGAGGAAAAGCGTTTTACGGCGCGCGGTTTATCTTGCAGCCGATGACCAAACCCGAGCGTTTGAGACAGTGGCTGTGGGAAAACGGTTTTGAGATAACCTGCGAGCGAGCCTGCAAAGAGGAAATTTATTACACAGTTATGCTGGTTAAGTACACAGGCAAAAACACAGAGTACACCGCGGCACAGAGCTATATAGGCGCGCTTGAAGGCAATACGGACGACGACAAAGACTATATTTCAAAGCAGGCAGAGCGTTTGCGCAAAAAGGGCGAAGGATTGAAGAAAAGCGGCTCTACAGAGGCTGAAAAATATATGCAGCTGGCAGAAAAACTGGACAGATACACAAAACAGGGGTGACATTATGAAAGTTCGCGAAATTTATGAATATATAGACAAAATTGCGCCGTTTTCGCTTCAGGAGGGCTACGACAACAGCGGTCTTGTTATAGGCGGTATGGAAAGCGATGTGCAGCGCGTTCTGGTGGCTCTTGACGTGACGAAAGAGATAGCGCAGGAGGCGGCGCAGAAGGGCGCGCAGCTTATTGTTACGCACCATCCGCCTATTTTCAGGGCGATAAAGCGGCTTGATACGGAGTCGGTCGCGGTGTATCTTGCGGCGAGAGGCATAAACGTTATATCGGCGCACACGAATTTTGACAGCGCGGTGATGAACGATGTACTGTGCGAAAAGCTCGGTCTTTCGCCGATATTGCCGCTTCACACAGAAAACGGCGTGCCCTGCGGCTGCGTGTGCGAATGTATAGAAACTACTGCAAGCGATATGGCAAAGAAGATAAAGAATGTGCTTGGCTGCAAGGTGGTGCGCTGCTGCGACAGCGGAAAGAATATCGGCAAAGTGGCGGTGTGCTCGGGCAGCGGCGGCGATTTTCTGGAAGATGCCATAAAGCACGGCTGCGATGCGTTCATAACGGGCGACGTGAAGCACAGCGTTTTTATCGATGCGCACAACGCCTCGCTGACGGTGTTTGACGCAGGGCATTTTCATACCGAGAATATTTTCTGCGAAAAGATGAGAGAATTGCTGATTGAGGGGCTTTCGGTGCAGTGCGAAATTGCTGCAAATGATCGAGATATTTTGAATTACGAGGTCTGAATTATGGCTTTGGACGGAATTTTTCTTTCTGTCGTGCGGCGAGAGCTTGTGCGGCTGATAGGCGGCAGAGTTGACAAAATTTATCAGCCTGCGCGCGAAGAAATTATAATGACATTGCGCACGCGCGAGGGGAGCGAAAAGCTGCTTTTCAATTCCTCCGCCAACGATGCGCGCGTACACATAACGAACGCGGCGGCAGAGAACCCGAAAACGCCGCCTATGTTTTGTATGCTGCTGAGAAAGCGGCTCACTTCGGGCAAGCTGACTGATATACGACAAGACGGCTGCGAGAGGGTGCTTTATTTTGATTTTGACTGTGTAAACGAGCTTGGCGATAAGTGCCGCCTCACGCTGGCAATTGAGATAATGGGCAGGTGCTCAAACCTTATACTCATAGGCGAACAGGGTAAAATTTTGGACTGCATAAAGCGCGTAACGCCTGATGTTTCCAGTGTTCGACCCGTGCTGCCCGGCATGGTGTATGAGCCGCCGGCGCGGCAGCAAAGGCTTAGCATTTTTGAGTTTGACAAGCAAGTACTTAAAGAAAAGCTCGAAGATGCGCAGTATGCAGGCAGACCGCTTGCAAAGGCTGTAGTAGCGGTGTTTGAGGGGGTTTCGCCGCTGTTCGCGCGCGAGGCTGAGTATTTTGCTTCTCGCGGCAGAGAAGCAGTGAGCGATAATTTGACGCAAGACGAGTTTGACAGGCTGTGCTTTTATCTGAAAAATACCGCTGAGTCGCTGAAAACAGGCAGTAACGTCTTTACGATAATAAAAAACCGCGAGGGTGTGTTGAAAGATTTTTGCTTTACAGATATAAAGCAGTATGGCAGTCTGATGATAAGTATGCCGCAGGAAAGCGCCTGCCATACGCTTGACAATTTTTATACACAAAGAGATGCAGATGCGCGCCGCAGACAGTGGGCGGACGACGTTTTCAAGCTGCTTGCACGCACCGAAGAGAGGATAAAGCGGCGTATTGCAGGGCAGCAGCAGGAGCTGGCGCAGTGCGCAAAACGCGATGAGCTGAAGATGTGCGGCGACCTTATCATGGCGAACCTCTACCGGCTTGAAAAGGGGCAGGAGAGCGCGCAGCTAGAGAATTTTTATGCGGAAGATATGCCGCTTGTGCTGATAAAGCTTGACAGGCGGCTGACACCGGCGCAGAACGCGCAGAAGTATTACGCTGAGTACCGCAAGGCTGACACGGCGGAGAAGAAGCTCGGGCAGCTTATTGCGGACGGCGAAAAGGAGCTGGAGTATATTGACAGCGTGTTTGACTCGCTGACGCGCGCCGCGAGCGAGGACGAAATTGCCTTGCTGCGCGAGGAACTGGAGCAGGAGGGCTATGCAAAGCACAGCAGAAAGCGGCAAAGTGCCAAGGTGCGCCAGCCGAAACCGCTGCATTTTGTATCAAGCGCGGGGTTTGATATTTACGTTGGCAGGAACAACCGCCAGAATGATAACCTCACGCTGAAAGACAGCAAAAAGGATGATATTTGGCTGCATGTGCATGGCATTGCAGGCTCGCACACTATAATTGCGTGCTCTGGCAGGCAGGTTGACGACCAGACGCTTTTGCAGGCGGCAAGGCTCGCGGCGCTGTACTCAAAGGCGAAAAATTCCTCGCAGGTGCCGGTCGATCACACCTATGTAAGGTACGTGAAGAAGCCTTCGGGTGCGCGCCCGGGAATGGTGATCTTCACGAACAACAAAACGCTTTTTGTAACGCCAAACGAGCAGGAAGCACAGCGGCTGGCGGTATCTTAACAGAGTAAAAGAAAGTACAGGAGAAATTATTATGACAGAAAATGAAAATAATTTGCAGACCGAAAAAACGGACATTTTCGACAGGATAATGGCGCTGCCGTTTTTCAGACTGTTTGAAAAGCCCTATAAAAAGTACAAGGATATACTGCTTTATCTGTTCTTTGGCGTGCTTACAACGCTGGTGAATTTTGTGGTATTCTTCCTGCTGGGCGAAAACGTGGCAGGGCTTAACGTGCACATTGCAAACTCAGTCGCGTGGGTGGCAGGCGTTGCTTTTGCATATGTGACCAACAGAACTTGGGTGTTCAAAGAGCACGCCGAAACCAGAGACGGCATAATTAAAGAAGTGCTGAGTTTTACGGGAGGCAGGCTGTTCACATACGGTTTTGAAGAAGCAATGCTGCTCATTTTTGTCACATGGTTGAAATTCGATGAGCTTATTATAAAGGTGATAGCCGCCGTCGGAGTGGTGGTGCTCAACTACATTATCAGCAAGGTGATCGTCTTTAAAAAAGGCGGAAAAGAGGGTAAATAAATGGACGAATTTATTGAAAACCTGCTCATAATATTATGGGCGGGAGGCGCGATGTTGCTGGTGGTTTTGCCGCTTTCAGCCGCGTGTGGTGTATTTGCGTTATTCCTGCAAAAGTATAAAAAAGCAACCGATACAGAGCAAAAAAGCAAGTATAAATTCCGCGCTATAATTTCGGGGATCATAGCGGCGTTTGTGCTGCTTGTGTATGTTATACTGGCGCTTATATTTATGCAGTCTATTGCATATATGTGACAAGGAGATTTTTGTATGAAAGAAAAAACATTTCGTATAGTAGTATCTGTGGTGGTCGCGCTGGGTATGCTTTCAACCGCGATATTGCTGGCTGTTACATACTATCTGCACGGGCATTGTTCTATAATAAGCTTTATAGCAAACGGTGGCTGATATGGCAGATGTGAAAAATAAGAGAAAGCTGCTCTTAAAGCAGCTTGCGGTGATATTTTTGCTGATAGCTTTTTTCGCCGCGCTTGACATAGCTATTTTTGAGGTGTGCACAAAACGGTGCATGAGCAGCAAGAGCGCCGCGCTTCAGGCAAAGGCAGTAGATCTGGACAAGTATCTGCCGTTTGGCGAAAATACCCTTGCAGCGACGGTAGACACCGATTTTCGTCTTGAAGGAGAGCTGCCTGTGATAGACGGAGCCGCCGCGCTGTACCCTGTTTTTTCGGGGATAGTTGGTTCTGTATACCCCGAAGGATCAGTGCATTTTGACGGCGATAACTTCACGGCGGAGAGCAAGCTGCAATTTCGCAACACGCTGAGGGCGTATACGGCGGTGGTTGACGGCGATGCCGACATAGTTTTCTGCGCCGCGCCCTCAAAAGAACAGCTGGAATATGCAGCGAATAATGGCGTAGAACTGGAGCTTGTGCCGGTCGGCAGAGAAGCGTTTGTGTTCATAGTCAACGCCGAGAACCCCGTCAGCGACCTGACGGTGCAGCAGGTGAAAGACATTTTTGCAGGCAAGATCAGGCGCTGGTCTGAGGTCGGCGGCAGCGGCAGGCTCATCAGC
>CANRPG010000014.1 GCA_947632425.1 uncultured Clostridia bacterium
TAGGCAGGTTGGACACACGAAGGTCAAGGTGGGTGCCGTCAACGTCTGCTGACATACGACCGTCCTGCGGTATACGCTTTTCGGCGATGTTCATGCCGCTGAGTATCTTATATCTTGTTACCAACGGGCCGTGGATAAGGTTTGAGATAGGCGGCATAAGCTCTACAAGGTCGCCGTTTACACGAACTCTTATTCTAGTGTAAGTTTCAAACGGCTCGATATGAATATCGGTCGCCTCATGGCGGTGAGAGTTTTCAATAATAGTATTCGCAAGCTTAACTATAGGCGCGTTCTCGATTCTGTCTGCTGACAAATCAAGATTTTCAAGATCTATATCATCAACGTCCTCGGCGGCCTGAGAAGCCTCTGCGGCGATATTCTCGGCGCTTCCTGCGGAATACATTCGACCTATGTACTTGGCTATGAGGGATTTGGTAGAAATAACCGCTTTTACCTCGCAGCCCGTTATCATTCTTACGTCCTCAAAGATGTAGAAGTTTGCAGGGTCGCTGGTGGCGACTGTAAGCCTTCTGCCGTTGAGCTCGGTTGCTATAAGGTTATACTTTCTGGCGACCGACTCGGGTATTTTCTTTACAACTTCGGGTATAAACTTTACCTGATCGAGGTCTACATACTTTACGTTCAGTCTTTCGCCGAGAGCCATTGCAAAGTCTTTGTCGGAGATAAATCCCATATCTACAACGACATCGCCGAACATTTTGCCCTTTGACTCTTTCTGCTTTGCAAGAACTTTCATCAGGTTCTCTTGGGAGAGCAGACCTTTTTCAACTAGGTAATCGCCTATACGCATATTTCTGGTATCAGCCATACTAAACCTTCCTTTTTATAAGAATTTGCTTTGCAAGATCAAAACACTTGTAAAATTTAAAATAATGTGCTACAATTAAATAAAGGGGGAATTAAAATGCCTGTAAACGAACTTGTATATTCTTTGATAGTTTATGTATTCATATTTTTGTTCGGTATAACCATAGGCAGCTTTCTGAATGTGTGCATATACCGCCTGCCTACCGGGGAATCGCTTATCAAGCGCAACTCTCACTGCATGACCTGCGGCGCGGAGATAAAGCGCTATGACCTTATACCCGTATTCAGCTGGCTTATACTTCGCGGAAAATGCCGAAGCTGCGGTGCGCCGATAAGCCCGAGGTATTGCGTTGTAGAATCGCTGAACGGTATACTTTATGTGCTTGTATTTATGTACTATGATTTTATGTACTACCCGCTTCGGGCGATACTTGTATGTCTTTTGCTTTCTGCGCTGATAGTTGTATTTTTTATGGACTGGGACACACAGCTTATTTCAAACTATGTGGTGCTGTTCATAGCGCTGCTTGGGGTTCTTGACTTGCTGCGCTGTCAGCTTAGGCTTGAAAAAACACCGCACAATGATGTTACCATAGTCAGCCGCATAATAGGCATATTCGCCGTAAGCGTTATACTTTTGATAATCGAACTTGCCAGCAAAGGCAGAGCCATGGGCAGGGGCGACGTATACTTAATGGCGGCGGCAGGTTTGTTCTTGGGTGTAAAAGCCGTTGTTGCCGCGTTTGCAATAGGGCTTGTTACCGGCTCTATAGCAGGAATTATAATAAAGAAAGTTACGGGCGGCAGCAAGTTTGCGTTTGGCCCTTGGCTGTCTTTAGGCATTGCCGCGGCGGCAATTTGGGGCAACCAGCTTGCCGATATATACCTGCGAATTACAGGGTTTATACAATAAAATTCAAGCACAAAGCTCCTGCGAAAAGCAGGGGCATTTTTTGTGCCTGCAAGAACGCCCCGAACAAATTTCGGGAAGCTCTTGCAGGCACCCTGCGGTTTTAAGCCGCAGGGTGGGAAAGTTTAATTAGGGGTGAATATAACAGACCTTGAAGTAACTGTAGGTTCAGAACTGAATGTCATTGAAAACCAAATATTTAATTGTTGATATGGCAAAAGCAGACTTGATTCTATCACATCACCATTACTGTCATATTGAATATCGTTGACAATATCAAAAGTTATTTTATAATAATTTTGACCAACGCCACCTTCAAACTTAACATTCTTAATATATGTTTTATCAAATACGTTTTGATTAATATTTAATTCTTCAATGTTTGTATTGAGCTCAATCAATATTTCGCACTTTGAATCAGGTATATAACCGTCCGCTTTTTTATCTTTTTTTAAATCAGTATTACTGTTTACTATAGTCAAAGTATTAAAACTTAATACATAAGAATTATTCCAACTTTGATACTCAACACGATCATTATAATAAATATCAATTTTATTGCATGAACCCACTTGAACTTCTGAATCATCAGGAGGGGTCGGAGGAGTCGGGGGGGTAGGAGTAGAATTAGGCACAAAAACAAGTTTCATTGTAGTCGGTCCATCTATCACCTTAGCGTTGCCGTTTGGCTGACCATCGTATGGTCCGCCATCAAATACCCATGAATATTCACCATTCTCTTCTGACGTACCATAATTCTGTGGATCAGGAATCGAACTTTGAGGAATTGCTTCACCGCTGGTTATTTCCAAATGATCGGTGGTATCAGTCGAATCGGGAGAGGTCGCCCAACTTATCCTGTTTCCTTCAGCATCAACAAACCAGACATAATACTTTGTAATTTTCTTTTTATAAACGCTTACGTCGGTAGTTATCTTGCTGAAAGATTCATGTATGTTGTCGGTACCAACGTCACACCAAACCTGATAAGTATGTATGCCGGCACCAGGATCATCAGTATCCGTTATCCACGGTGCCGCAGTGGAGGAAACATCAGAGCCGTATTCAACTTCTTTTATTTCATTAGGCGAACTTGTACCGTCCCTGTCATCTAAGGCATAAAACTTTACAGTAGATTTCGGCATATCAGCAAGCTGTTTTACATCATACACTGCATACAAAGCAAGCTCGGTGCCGCCTGCCGGATTAGAAAGATTGCTCAGGTTGGCGTACAACTTATCGGGGTCATACACCATATCGGCTTCGCTGTATGCATACTCGCCTGTTCTCATATACACCTTGCCGTCTTTTTCAAACGAAAGCTCTATCGAAGCATCGCACAAATCCTGTACCGTCTTGGAAATATCGCTGCCTACAGGAGCAGAGCCTTCCAAAGTAGGAGTGGTAAAATATGTTATAGGATCAGAGTTTGCATCGAGTATATAGCACTTGTAGTTTATCCTTGAAGCGCCGCCTGCACCGTTTGTTATCTTATCTTTTCTGTCATAGAAAATATAGATATACGGTGTGTTATTGCTGCTTGCAGCAAAGTGCGATGTGAATGTAGTTCTTCCTGCTGAAAGGTTTATAAACTCAACAGCCTTGGTCGCCGAGAATGTAAGCTCGTCATAATTATACGCATTTCCGTTATAAACGGGTCTGTAAACATCCATTGTCACGCGCATAGCATGAACTTTATCGACCGCACCGTCGTTATAATCACAATCAACACTGAAAAAGAACTTGTCATCGTCCATAAATGTCTGGTCGCGAAGAGCAAAGTTATTAGTATAGAGCTTGTTATTCGCAAGAAGAACATCGTTCTCAGTTACATCATAGTACCGCGTTCCGTTTAGGGCATACTTCTGTATAGAGCCTGTTGCGCCCTTTGCAGCAGCAACGCTGTAATCGGAACGGATAGATGTGTTGTTCAGAACTATACAGTTTGTAGGCTGTATAGGCGTATCAAGCGTACTGTTGATCTTATTGTACACCTGATTTATATCCGCATCTTCGGGAACGGCCGGATCGGCGGCATAGATATACACGCCGGTCGCATACAAAAGGTCGTCTTGCAGATAATCGGATATCATCGATACAGATTCTTCCTCGTTGAGGTATGCGTTGGTAGATTTATACAAGCTTGCGGTAGGCTGTATAAAGTTGAGCACCGCGCCCATGATTATACCCATAAGGCACATTACAACTATAAGCTCAACAAGGGTAAAACCTGAACTGTTTTTCTTTTTAGTCATGTTCATATTCAGCCCCCTAATCTACTCTGAAGAACCAGATATTTGCGTCCTCATAGGTGGGCAGCTCGTTGCCTTCGGCATTGTACTCGCGCTGAGTTTCAACTTGCAGCAGAGTAACATTATCGCTGTCTGTTATGTCTACAGGAGTTGCATCGCCCGTATCGAGAACGAACTTGTAATTAGTGCCCAGCGCATTGAACTTGCTCTCGTCGCCATATCTATTCTGGGCGAGATAAGTTGTCTGTCTGTCCGTCTGTTCATTCCACCTCTCGGTCTCGGTCTGCATTCTTAGCGAGAAGTTTGCTATAAAGCATATCATACCGGCAAGTATGCCAAATATGGTAGTGCCGACAAGCACCTCAACAAGGGTCATGCCATTGTTGTTAGGTGATCTGCGGTTTTCCTGATCGGCTGCATCAGCATTGTGTTTAAATGATCTCATACTAACGCCTCCTTATCTGGACTCATAGTGGTCAAAGGATATTGTTGTGGTAGAATCTGCGCCGCCGCTTGCTACGCCCGAACCGGGTGCAGGTGAAACGAAGCCTACGCCAAATGTTTCATGACCGCTAAAATTATCACAAATTATTGCGCCCAGAACTGACATTACGCAGCTACCCTTCAGAGCAAGGCTCTCCAGCTTTTCTTTGCCGGCTTCAATCTGATTGCCCTTATAGAACCTAAGATTCAGGTTGCCTTGCAATCCGCTGAAATCCAGCGTTGACTTAGGAGCATACAGTATAAACTCCAGGAATCCTTCAGGAATGTTTCTCGCCTCATAACTGTCTTTTTCACGCAGCATGAAGTATGTTCTGCTGGGGCGAGGAGTATACAGTCCGCGCTCCTGTGTGCCGTCAAAATATCCGCCGGTTGCGAATATATCGTTTTCAAAAGTAGGATCGGTATTTTTGTTTGCATAATACGATGTGAGATTTATGCCGTAATTGTTTTGAACAACATACTTATAGCTGTAATAATCCATTACAGTAAGACCCATAGTCCAAACTCTTATGCCGCTTGAAGAATCATCGGTAATAAAGTAGCAGAAGTTTTCAGGCTCGACCCACTTATTCTGGCTTTCGTCAAATTCGCCGTTTTTAATTATAATAGTACAATTATTGTCGAAATAAAACGTTCCGCTATCGGCATTAAGTTTTATAATAAACGGCTCATCTGTACCACAATTATTATTTATCTCATTCATGTCAATAAGTATGGTCTTACTTATTAAACTATCTGTTATACTGCATGAATTTCCATATCTGCCGTCTATATAATAGTCAAAGTCCTTGTTGAGTCCAGCATCATGATGGGAACCAGCATATTTTTCTATACTGCAAGTATCAGCAAAATCAAGAGCATTTTGGATCTTAGGATCTTGCGCAATAAAGTCTTCTGTAGGAGGATATACACGCTCGTAATCCTCAAACTTAGTTGAAGGCTTATAGTTTCTGCTTGTTGAAGAACCCTTGACTATAGGATCATGCAGAATGCACTTAGCTCTTTCAGCAGCACCGGTATCTTCATCATTAAGTTCTTCATAAGTATAATAGGTATCAGTTGTACCGGGCTTTCTTATAAACAATTTCTTGTCCTTTACATAATTAAGGATCTTGATCTCGCTTAACGGTCCGGGGCAGCTTACTTTATCACAGATAATACGGAGCATATTGTTCGGTTCCACTGTTCCTCCCGCCGTTGCAGGAAGATGAACGATCTCAGAATCCTGATCAAGATAGAGAGTACCATTTATTGTGAAAAGATCAGGGTTTGTCTCATGTACTATAATATCGCCTTCGATAAAAACATCACCGTTTATTGTGCAATATCCGATCTTTTCAAATTCAACATCTCCGTTGTTATCTTTGGTAAGAGTACAAGCTTCCCCATTAGCATGTGCATGAACTTCGTCCCATTCTTCATCGGAGAGCTTATAGCAGTAGAAGTTACCGTACTGTGTATATTTGATGTTGTCGTTAAAAAGAGCATTTGAGCAGTATACGTCCATTTCATACGCATTGCTGCCGCCCGCTGCGCCTGTGCCGACGATCATGTCAAGACGTGCATTAAGTCTGCCTCCGACAGCAAGATACTGAGAAGTGTTGTCATTGACCTTCGGATGCGTAGGGTTGAAATGTGCATATTGATTTTGAATAGTGAAATTATGACCAACGTTGATATAGCTTCCGGCTGACTGCGCGCTCGGGTCATCTGTCCACTGATAATCTGTAGTAATGATCAAATCTCCACCGGCAACAACAGAACCAAAGCCGGAAGCATCGTTTGTTACATTATAGCTTCCTCTGGTAGTCAGAGAGCCTGTAGAACCGGCAGACTGACCAAAAGCAGAAGAACCGTTACAATACAGAACGTTGTCAATATCGGTGGGGTTGTGATTTACCGCTACCGAATAATAGGCATTTATCGTCTCAGCCTGACCGAGGCAATAACCTGTTACAGAAACCTTGATATAATCGTCGCCGATACGCTTTACCGTTACATCGCAGTCGCCGCCCGGTATAACACTGTCAATATTATACGCATCTGTGCCGTCGCTAAGCTTAAGCGTACCGCTGGAACCTGCGCCGCCGTTGGCATTTGCCATATCATTCAACATTTTATATGAGTGATCGCCGTCTACAGTTTCAAAGTAGTCATGAATACTGCCCAGAGCAGATGATGCGATATAATATGCCTGTTCACTGTTATAATTGTTATACGCATTTGTATGTGCGCGGTTTACAAACGATATTACCGCCGTCAACAAAACTGCCGCAAAGCAAGCCACGGTCAGAACGGTCAGAAGTACCGCGCCACTGCGGTTGCTGCTGCGCTTGCGTTCGTTTACAGTCATAAATACCATCCTTTCTTAAATCGTTAAAAACCGATTGTTTCCAATAAACACGATTGGGTGAAAGCGAAATTACGCCTTCACCTGATCGTGTTTTGTTAAATTTTAACCTTCAGCTGTGTCTGTGCCCGTCATAGAGAACGTGCCGTCCTCTATCATCTTGTCTATCTCGTCAAGGCTGGGCATCTGGAGCGGATTCATATAGTACAGTTCCAGTGACAGCGTACCGTCGCAGCCCTCTTTGGAAGTCGCTTCCGAAACATTGAACGAGAGGCTTGTTACAACAAGTGTGGTATACTCAAGGGTCTTGAGCTTGTCGATATAATTGAATATCTGATCTCTTGTTGCGCCCTTGAACTGAATGCTGAAGGTATAGCAGCCTATGCTCTGGGTAGGTATCGCTGTGCTTTGCGTCTGATCGCCCGAGGCATCACCGATACCAAGATTTGCATAATCATCGAACGGAGTATCAACGCCGCCGCCTGAAGTATACGAATAAGGTGCGAGAGCCTTCAGCGTCTGCGAGAATGTAAGAGATGTGATCTCTATCTTATCCTCGTCCATCTGCTGTTTTACCTCATGCGAGATGTTTATTGCACTTTCGTCCTCATAAAATCTCTCTCTGAGTTTGTTGCACTCTTCTGTAATGGTAACAACTTCGTCTCTTACCTGAGCTTTTTCTTCTACTTCCTGCTGTTTCTGCTGGTATGTAGAGCGGAGTTCGTTATACTCCTTCTTTGAATCCTGAACTTCTTTCCAAGCCGGTCTGATTATGAACCAAATTCCGCAGAAGATCAGCAATACTATTACTACCACGGTCAGCATGACCCTGTCTCTTTGTGTAAGTTTCATCTAAGACCGCCCCCTTTACTCAGCTTCATTGCCGCTGTCATCGGCACTTGTATCTTCAGCAGGCTGCTGACCGAAATTGCCCTCTTTAAGGGTGAACGTCATTGACGGGAGGATATATGTAAGATCGCCATCCTCGTTTTCTTCGGTATTCCATCCGCTGTATGTAAATGCATAATATTCGCCGGAATCTCTTACAGCCGTTACATATTTTATAAGGTCCTCTTCAGACTTGAAGCGTATATTGCTTACTGTTATCGTACCGCCGATGTTGTAAGAGAAATCACTGAATCCTGTTTTTGAATCCGCATCGGGTATAGCGCCGTTATCGGCTGCCAGAGTAACGATCTTATTATATATCTCGTTGGAAAGCTGAGGCAGTGTATCGAACGCCTGATTTACCGCCTTTGCGCTGTCGCGGTAGCCTGTTACCTTTTGCAGTACCAGATCATAAGCCGAGGCTTTCTGTATCTGCTCATCTGCTTCGGCGATCTTCTTGTTTATATCGTCGATGTCGCTTCTTACAGATGAATTCCATGCCGCAAGACCTATCTTTCCGCCTGCTACCAGCGCGCACACAACTGCCACGCCGCACAGCAGCATCACAAAGAACTGCTTATTTGCTCCGGTAGAACGTCCTGTTGCGCTGTCTATCTCAAGAAGGTTTATACGCTCGGTGAGCTTATTTCTCTTGAACAGAGCGCCTATGGCGTTTGCAAATATGGTAAACTCAAAGTTCTCATAACCGGTTATCTGCGTAGGAACGGGGAGTATCGAAACCGCTATATCCATCTTAGCCATTTCGTCGGCATACTTTATGTAGTCGTCTATCTGACCGTAGAGTATAACGTTTGAGATACCCGGGCCGCCTCTTGCCTTGTTGAACTGTGACATTCTGAAGATATTCTCGCTCATTGCCTCAACGAGATAGTCCTCGGAATCGTAGTCGTCCTCGGATATAGGAACATATCTTGCGAATGCCATCTGACCGTTTTCAAACAAGGTCATTCCGAGGAATGTGGGGTCGAGCTGCATAACCAGCAGCGGCATTCTTGCTGCGTTCGCCTTATCCGACAAAACTATACGAGATATGGAGTTACAGCTTATGTTTGCGCTCTTGAGGTTTATGTTCATAACGCTGAACAATTTTCTGTAGCTTTCAACTACCGCGAACGGGCAGGCAGTTGCGAGCACCTTCATAGCTCCCGGGTTATCGGGACCTGCTTCGCCTACTATAGTATATGAAATGGAGAAATCGTTTGTCAGACCCATTTCATGCACCATCTGGTTCTGCACCATTGAAAGGAACTGGTCGGGCTTTGCCTTGGGGATAACAAGCTCTTTAAATACTATATTATTTGAAGAGAATGTCAGTATGGCGTTTTTGTCGAACATATTTTCCTCTCTTATTTTAGCGAGGATAGTGTCGCTTGCGCCTGTAAGGTTTACAACCTCGCCGCTGACGATCATATCGGGCGGCATTTCTATGATACAAGATTTTTCGATCTTTATCTTTCCGCCTGCGTTATCGCCCTTTACGGCATAAATTTGTCTGTCGGTAATATCAAATGATAGCATTTATTCTTTCACCTCTCTGATTTATTAGCAGTTTATTTTGATCATTCGCCGGTAACGCCGTCGAGTCCGCCGTACAGCATCGGGAATATACCTGCAAGACAAAGTCCTATAGCGGCGCCCATTACGATTATCATAAGAGGTTCCATAAGACCTACAAGTCTTTCGATAGCGGAGTCGGATTCTTCTTCGTAGTAGTCAGCAGTTTTTGCCAGTATCTCGTCCAGTGCACCCGACTCTTCACCAACATAGATGATAGAGCAGAACATCGAGTCGAAAACTTCTGTTTTCTGTATCGAGCTGGAGAGCGGCTGACCTTGCTTGACTTCATCGACTATCTGTATGAACGCGGCATCGATATATGTATTGCCAAGTATCTTCGATGAACGTTCAAGACATTCTACCATAGGTATACCGGAAGAATAAAGCGATGACATAGATCTTGCGAAACGTCCGGTATAGATTATCTTGAGGAGTGCGCCGACCTTCGGGAATTTCAGTTTCAGCTCGTCAAATTTCAGTCTTACCGATTCTATCTTCAGACCGTATACTATCGCGAATATAACTACCGCGACGATAATGATGAGCAGCCACCATTTCTCAATAATAAAGTCTGAGAATGCAAACAGTGCGCGGCTGAGCACCGACATATCTTCCTCTGCCATCATTCCTGCAAAGTTAGGAAGTATGAGAGTAAACATACCTATTACCATTACAACGCAGAGTATAGCGAGGATTATCGGGTACATCATAGCGCCCTTTACCTTGTTTGACGTTTTGTTTTCCTTTGCGTAATGGTCTTGCAGTCTTGCCATTACGACGTCCAGCGTACCGGAAGATTCGCCCGCGCCTATCATACTGATAAAGAATTCGGGGAAACAGCCGTCTTTTTCCTGCAATGCCTCGGTGAGCGTTGCACCCTTCTGAACGTTCTCATAAACGTCAAGCCACGTTTGCTGAGCCGATTTGTTGTCCATCTGCTTATACAGAATGTCCAAAGCCTTTACTATGGTAAGTCCCGAGGACATCATTGCCGACAGCTGACGGCAGCAGAAAGACAGCTCCTTTGTTTTGAATTTGTGCGCGGAATTAGTACCCTTGCCCAGATCGGCTTGGATCTTTACCGGGAACCAGCCTTGGTCATATATCTTGGCGTTGACCTCTTCTTTGGTCTCGGCATCCATACTGCCTTTTATGGTCTTGCCGGTAGTATCCTTCGCAACATAAACAAACTTCTTCATGTCTGTATAGTTACACCTCCACAGATGTTATACAACTTATATCAAGTCGCACTAACACATTTTCTTTATTATAACACATTTCACACCCAACAATCAAGCCATTTTGGCATATATTTTGTTTAATTTATTGTAAAAAAATTTCGCTTCTTTTTATATAGTTTGACTAAAAAGCCCTTGCAGACGGCGTTTGCGGCTGTTATTTTCTTCCTGACAGGCTTTTTTATTTACACATCAGGGTGTTTTTTCAAATAAATTGCATGACTGACAAAATACACCGCCATGAGCAGAGCTATCAGAAGCAGCTGCGCAATGATGACCGCCGAGGTATAGTCGCTGCCGTTTACCCATTTACTTGTGACAAAGTACTGTGTGAGCAGCATTTTGGGTATTTCGGTGGCGTGATCCATGAACAGCACGGGTGCGAAATACACCAGAAACATTGCGGCGCAGCATATTATACTGCTGAAAAGGTCGAACCTGCCGTATGCTGTATTGCGCTTGCCGTCCTCCCATATGACCCAGCACAAGAAGGCGAACATCACTATCCACGCACAGAATGACTGCAAACTCTCGGAAGTGAGCACTGCCTGCGCGCTGTCGTCGGCTATGATGTTAGTCATAACGTCCATAAGCAGTGGCACAAGTATGCCGCAGCCTATGTTGAGCACAACTGTCAGCACACAATATTTTACTACAAATTTCAGCTGGTCAAATGTAAGCATACCTGCCCTCCTGTCATATTACACATCGTACAATAAAATTTTACTGCATTTTTTGCGGTTTGTCAATAAAAATACGAAAAATTTCGGATCACCTATTGAAAAATATATTTAAATGTGTTATAATATTGTAAATGAAGTTTACAGAGTTTTCACTTTGATCGACTTTACATATATAATGTAAGGAGGCTTGAAATATGGATGCGAAGGAAATGGGCAGAAGGCTCAAAGCGGCGCGCCTTGCAAAGAAGATGACACAGAGCGAAGTGGTGGGCGATTTTATTACGCGCAATATGCTCAGCCAGATAGAGAGCGGTGTTGCTACGCCGTCTATAAAAACGCTTGAATACTTAGCCGGTGTACTGGATATTTCTATGGCATCGCTTTTGCCGCAGTCGGGCGCATATGCAAACGAGGCTGACAGGATAGTCAAGGCAAAGAAAGCCATTGAGGACGGCGACCACAGCGCGGCTATAGAGCTTTTGGAATACGACTGCGAGGTTTTCGGCGATGAGGCAAACGCTCTGCGCTCTATAGCATATCTTGCAGCTGCCAACGAAGCTGCCGCGGCAGGCGAGCTTCAGCGCGCGGTAGACTGTGCAAAGCAGGCGCACGAATACGCAGGTCTGGGAATATACGAAAACAGCAGCCGTGCCGAGGAGAGCATGAAGCTTATGAACCGCTCGGCAAAAATGCTCAGCGACTACTACGCGGCGCTTATAACAGATACCGACGGCAATAAAAACTAACTTACAGCACAATAAAACCGCTCCCATCAGCACTCAAGCTTTTGGGAGCATTTTTTGTTTATTGATACAGCACAGCGCCTTCGGGCATAAAGCCTTCGGGCAGATAAACGCCTACATAGTCGGGACATTTATCATACACGGGTGCGATATAGCAGCCGCTGTCGCCGTTATCGTAATTATCAAAGAACAGATCCTCAAATGCTTTGAGCTTATGATAAACAAGCTCCTCTCCCCTGCTGTTGCGCGGAGAATTGATATAAGCATCGCTGATGATATTGCCGCTGTCTATGTATATCTGACCGCGCTCGGTAAATATAGCACGGGGCGATACCGATGCGACGTGTATATGCAGCACAGAGCCGCTCTTTATATAGACCGAAGTTTCGCCCGAAATATCGCCTATGCCGACAGACTCGTTGCCCTCTGCGAAGATATCTATAACGCTGTCGTAGCAGTATATCTCAAACTCTCCGTCGCGCGCGCCCACGCCCAGTATAGACTTTGCCTTTTCGTCTATATTGAAGTGACAGCCGTCTGTAATATTAACGCTGCCGCTGCCGTTTCGCAGAACGCCGAATGCGGTAGCCATATCTCCGCCCAGAGTTACCGATATATCGGAGGAGGAAAGCTCGGCATCTACAGTGCCTTGAATATTGCCTATACCCAGAAGTTTGTCGCCGTTGCCTGTTATATTTATTTTCGAGTTGCTTATATTCATCATAAGGCTGCCGTTTTCAGCGCCGACGCCTATAGTCATCTTGCCTCTCTGCTCTATTTCTATATCTGCATCATGAATTGATATTTCGGAATGTATAGAGCTGTACTTGCCGCCGAAGCCTATAACGTTGTCGCCTATTATTACCATGCTGCATTTGCCGGTAAGACCGAAGTTTATCTTGCCGAAGCCGCTCGCCGCCTCGCTGCCGAAAGCCACGGGGTCGGTGGTATGTATATCCATATCGCAGCTGCCGTCGCCGCTTATGATAAGTTCTGCGCTGGTAGGCACGTTAAAGCCGCCGAAGAACTTATTCTTTCCGCGCATTTCAACGCTTACCTTTGAATTTTCACCGCAGCGCAGCACATACGGGAGGCAAAAGAGCATACAGTCGCTGATCACTATCTGCGCGGTCATATCGTCCTGCACGGTAACGAGCATATCCACCTGCCGCGAAGCATCGCCGCTGAGTGTTACGGGCGAGTGTTTTATCAAAACCTCCGAATAACCATTCAGCGCAAGCTCTACAATATCTATCTCGCCGGGCGCGTCAGTCTCGTATGTAAGGTTTTCATTTCTGCCCGAGCGTTTCAGGCTTGCAGAAATCATCAGATCGGCAATTTCGCCGTCTATCTTTTCTATAATATCCGGCTGAGGTCTTGCGGTATAGTAACCCTGTATGTAGTCTACATCTATAGAGATAGCATACTCAAGCTCCGCTCTTGTTTCAACGCCCTCGGCTATTACCTTTATATTATGTCTTTTTGCAAAGTTGACAAGACCCTCAACGAGCGTTCTCTTCTGCTCATCGGCGTTTATGTTGGTTATAAGCGAGCGGTCAAGTTTTATGAACGTCGGCTGTATCTTCAGCAGGTTGGACTCATTAGAATAGCCCGTGCCGAAGTCATCGAGAGCTATGCTGCTGCCAAGTTTTTCGCATCTTCTCTTGAATTCCTCGAACAGCTTGTCGTCAAAGTTCGCATCTTCGGTAACTTCTATAACGGTATTTTCAAACAGCTCGTTATACTCTTTATACAGATCTTCAAACTCATCTTCCGGCAAAAGCATATTCGGAATGGTATTTATAAACACCTTTTTATCCGAAAGCTTTTCCCTGTTCTCGGAAATTTTGCGCATAACGTTTGTAAGCGTCATTCTCTCAACGCTCACAAGGCAGTTGTCTTTTGCAGCAACGCTCAGAATATCCAGCGGCGTAAGCTTCATATCGCTCACGGGGCGCATAAGAGCCTCATAGGCGAATATCTTGCCGGTGCGCGCGCTTACTATAGGCTGGAAATAGTAGTTGACGCTGTTGTTTTCTATAACGTCATGCACGGCCTTTGCTTTCCTGAATTCTTCCTGCAAGTCTGCATATCTCTGCGGCGAGAACATAACGGGTTCGCGAGAGTTTGAACCCAGCGCCTGATACAGCGCAAAGTCTGTTCTTGCAACAAGGTCGTCAAGGTTATCAGCGCCCTCGGGGAAGCTGCACCAACCGCACACTACCGAGAGCCTGTTGGCTGCTTTATACTCGGCAATGGTGGCGTTTGCCTCTTTCAAAAGGCTGTCGAGCCTTTCCTTTATATCGGGGAACTGCCCTGCAAAGAACACAAGAAAGCTGTTATGTGAATTTTTGCCCGTAATAATGCGCTTGCTCTCTATATCCTTGAATTTGTTGCCTATGGTATTTATAATGCTGTTGGTATCTTCATCGCCTGCGGCTCTCTCAAAGCCGTTTATGGAAACTATGGCATAATAGCCTTCCTTACAGCCGTTGTCAATAAATCTCTGTATATGCTTCAATACCGCCTCGCGGCTGAGAAGTCTGCTGGCGGAGTCGTAATAATCGCTTTGTATAAGGTATATCTTTTGCAGATACAAATCGGTGACGTCTATTATAAGCGTAGCGGTCTTGCCTGCATACGGCACGCGCTTCACCCTTACCCATATATCCTCGCCGTCCTCGGGCTTGAATCTGTAAAACAGCTCGCCCGTCTGCTCGTCGCTGTCGTCGGTAAGTTTGCTGAAAAACTCGCTGAACTCCGCGCCCGTTATCTCTGCTCTTTGCGGAAGTATGGCAGACAGCTTTTCAACAAGCGCATTTGCGCCGTACACGATATAACCGTGCCTTTTGGGTCTGAAAAGAATAAAGCTTTGCTGGGCGGCTGCCATCATGCTTTCAAGCCTTAAATAAAGCCTTGAATACAGCACCACAAATACCGCTACCATAGCTGTAATTATACCTGCAAACGCAAGGCAGGCAAGCAGCACACCGTTTTCAAACTCTTTGTTCACAGCGAAAACGAGCGCGGCAAAGCAAAGGCATGAAAGTATTATAGCCTCGCAAAACAGTCTCTTATGGTATTTGAATTTAAACAAGCCGCTCACCCCTTTCGCATATAACATACATTATTATAATAACACAAATTCTCTCCGATGTCAACCGCTTTTTTGTGCAACTTTTAAACAAAATGTCCTCTGCCGTTTTTTGGCAAAGGACATAATTTTCTTGGCTATGCCGCAGGGACTTCCTGCTGCCCCGTATTGACCTCGGGAGGCGGTGTCGGCTGCGGTGTTGTGGGTTCGGGCGGCGGATCGGTAACTACAGGCTCGGGAGTTGTGGTCACCGGCGGCTCGGTCGCTTCGGTAGTTGTTTCTTCCGGCGTTACAACCGTTTCGGAAGTAGTTGTCTCGCTCTCTGTCTGCGGTACATATACTGTCGTAGTCTCCGAAGTGGTGGTCTCATAGACCTGCGGAGGCTCGGCGGTGGTATCATACACAGGCGGATCGGTATACGAAGGCGGTTCTTCAAACACATACTGGCTGGTCTGGTCGGGGTTTACGAACGTTTTGCCGTATATTGCCATTTGCAGTATCTCTGTATTCGCCGCAAAGTCGGGGCACAGGCAGTCCATAGTTCTTATAGTCTGTGTGGTGAAAGTGCCCGAAGCAGGTATCTGTATCTGCTGTATCTCATAGTTTCTGTAATAGTCTACGGCGTTGTAAAGCAGAGAAAGCACATCTTCCTGAGAAAGATCCCAGCGCACATTGTTGCCCTCGGTAACTTTATCGAGAATATCTTTCATCTGACCTAAGTCCATGCCTCTGGACTTTTCTATCATCTTCTGTATAACTTCTCTTTGACGCGCAGTTCTGCCGTAGTCGTCGCCGACGTTATATCTTATTCTGGCATAGCCCAGCGCCTGATTGCCGTTGAGGTTATAATGTCCTGCGGCCGAAAGCAGATCCTGCGTTGACGGGTTGCCAAGGTACATATTCTGCTCCATCATCGGGTTTCTCATCTCGTCTACCATTATCTGCGTAACGTCAGCCTCGATGCCGCCCAGAATGTCGACTATCTGTATAAACGTATAGAAATTAACTATAACATAGTTGTCTATCTTAACGCCGAAGTTTTTCTCAAGGGTATCTTTAAGCAGCGATGCACCGCCTGCGGCATAGGCAGAGTTGAGCTTATTTGAGCCTACGTCGGGGATATATATATAAATATCTCTCATGAAAGAAGTCAGTATTATCTTCTTTGTTTCACGGTTTACGGAAACGAGCAGCATAACGTCGGTATTGCCGCGGCTCTCCTCTGCCGTATCGCGCAGGTCCTCGCCGATGAGCAAAACGTTATACACTTCTTTTGAAGCCATTATATCCGCATAGTCTTTGAGCTGGTCTTTCAGGTAGTCCTCATAATCATCCACATCGCTTACAGTATCGCTATCGCCTATGCTGTTTACGGTGACTTCCACCCTGCTGGCATTTTCTCTTTCTATACGCTTATAATAATGGTTGAAAAAGAGTATAAACACCAGAAGAGCGATAAGCGCTATTACAACTATCACCATTCCGGCGATTATGAATTTCAGTTTATTGCGTACAAAGAACTCTTTGGCTTTCTGCCAAAAGCTCTTTTCTTCCGTATCTTCCGGAAAGTCGCTTTCCTCTTCACGGTCATCGGCTTTACCGCCCGATTTTTTATGCATGGCGTTGGCGACCATTTCTTCTATCGACATATCGTCCTCGCTCTTCTGCGCTTTATGAGGGGCGGGTCTTATGCCGTTTTCCTTATTATATTTTGCCTGCGCAATGCTTTCCTGCAAGGTCATTTCTTTTGCAGGGGCAGGCTGAGACTCTTTTGGGGGAGCGTCTTTTTTCTTTTCTATCGCGGAAGCTATAAGGTCGTTCAGCGATTCTTCCTCGCTGTGCATCTCACCGTTGTTCCTTTCATCCGACATACTATTCTCCATTCCGAATGCATTTTCTGCACCCATGATCGTTTTGTTTTGTCAATTTCTTTTGTCCGTGCTGTCAAATAACACGTATATGGTTATTATAACACATATTTTGATATAATGCAACAGCTAATGCTTTTTTTCTGCAAAATAAACAAAAGCGGCAAGTTATATTACCTGCCGCATATCGTTTTTGTTATTTGTTTGCCTGATCTTCCTGATAGTCAAGATACTTGTCATACACCTTTTCGGCTGAATATCTTGAGAATGCGTCGGTGTTCTGCTCTATCTGAGCATCACTTTGCCAGCCGTCTATCATTTCTTCAAATTCGTCTGTTTTCATTTCCTGAAGCAGGCTGTCTCTGTTATCCTTCACATACTCGGGGTAGTCGGTAACATCGAGCTTTTCTATAACATACCAGTAATTATCGTCCTCATAGGTCTTTATCTCGCCATTGTTCATGCCGGTGCTGATATACTTTACTACCTCGTTGTCGGAATAGCTCGAAGAATTTTTATTGACCATTATGTTGTTGTCGGTCTCTTCCTCATCCTCGGTGTCTGAAGCAGTGCCGTTTTCCTCGGCTGTTTTTTCATTATATTCCTTTATTACCTCGTCAAAAGACTTTTCCTCAGCCATTTTGGCATATTCTTCGGCTGTAGCCTCAGCTTCGCTCTCTTTGCCCTCGGTCTTAACTATCGAGATAAGCTTGAACCTTACGTAGTTATCCTTTATAAATGTATTTATATCGCTGTCGGAAACGGCATTTGTGCCGCCCTCTCCGTAATAGGCATAGAATATCTTTTCATACATTTCAAGACCCGTCTGTATCTGCTCCAGAGACGACTTCGCGATGCCTATAGACTCATAATAATCGGGATCCCAGTTAGCCTCAACGGTATCCTTTATCTCCTGCTTTTCATCATCTGTAAACGAAAGACCCAGCTCGTCAAACTTGAGCATGGTACACATAAGCCGCTCACATGAGGAATACGCATCTTCGTGCGCAAAATCGCCCACTGTCATAGTACCGTCGCCGTACTTTTCGTTAATGATATCCTCCGACATCTTGCCGTTGCTCTGATAGTAAGAATAAGTCTGGTTGTTTATCTGCGACATTACATAGTAAATGAACACGCCTGCGTTTATGCTCTTGTCGCCCGACTTGCAGATATATGTGGTATCTCCGCAAGATGTGAGCATTGCTGCGGCGAGACAAAAGCTGCACACTGCCGCCGCTGCTTTCTTAAAAGTCCTTCCTGACATTTTATCACCTTTATTTCTGTTGCTGTATTATCATTTTCTTTCGCGCTTCAAAACGCTCAAAGACTATTATAATACATTTTTATCTGCTTGTCAAGAGCGGCGGCGCGCTTTGTTATCAAAGAAAGCTTCTTATATCCATGACCAGACCTTCTTCAAGGTCAATAAGCTTTTTGGCTACCCTTTTTGAGCCTTCGTCGGCTGCCTTATACTGATTGAGGTACTTATGGAGAGACTTTACCCCCATATTGCACCCGTCTGTCATAAGGTCTGCAATAGTTTCGTCTGAATGATCGACTGCCATTTTCATGTTCGTTTTCATCCACGACATACCTTTTGCCATGGCATTTGGCTCTTTTCCCTCGTCGTCAAACTCGGTAAGTTTTGTCTGCACCTCGCTGTTGAGCTTGATATGCCGCTCCTTGCACTGTGCCAGCAGCTTGCGAAGCTCCTTGTTAGTTACTTTGTCAAGCACATCGTCAATTGCCGATATGCCCATTTTTACCCCTGCATCGCACTCGCGCAGAAGCCTTATAGTATCCTGATGCACCATAAAAATTCTCCTTTCATATTTGCAAGAATAGTATACCAAAGTACGGCGCGATTATACTTAAAATGCGGCAATGCTTGACTTGTATGCATTGATATGTTATAATTTAACAGGTCGAAAGGAGTGAGAGCATATGGCGCAGCCTGAAGAAAACCTTACAGAAAATACAGAAAAGCGAGGGCTCATTCGCGGCTTTTTACGGCTTGAATTTTCGCCGCACAGTATGCAGTCGCTGTTTGCATCGTGGCTGATATGCGCGGCTGTGTGCATACTTTCTGTAAAGCCCCGTTTCAGCGACCTTGCATCTTATATGAAAGACCTCAGCTTTATATGGATGCTTATCAGCACTGTTGTTATCTGGCAGCTGCTGACTCTGATATTCATTTTCAGAAACCGCAGTGTGATAAACTGCATAACCGTTTCATCTGCCATACTTCTGGCGGTGGCTGCCGCCTCTAAAAACAATGAGATAATATTCCTTACGGGGCTGTGCGCCGCTGTGGCTCTTACAATAAAATTTGCCGACATACCTTTTTACGATATGCCGAACGCCTTGAAAAAAGCAGGAGCAAAGGTAAAATGGTCTGTTACCGTGCTGCTCATGCTGGTGTTTGTATTGTTTGTCGGCATAATATGCTGCTTGAAATACTTTGACCACTGGACACCCTGCTACGACTTCGGCATATTCGCGCAGATGTTCCACAGAATGAAAGAAACAGGTCTGCCGCTTACCACCTGCGAGCGCGACGGGCTGCTTTCGCACTTTGCGGTGCACGTATCACCCATATACTATCTTCTGCTGCCTATATATGCTATATTCCCCTCGCCTGCCACACTGATGGTTTTGCAGCCGCTGGTGGTAGTTTCGGGCGTTATACCGCTGCTGCTGATATGCAAAAAGCATGGTCTTTCTCAGCTGGAGGGTCTGCTTTTCGCGGTATGCTACATATTTTTCCCGTCGTTTGCGGGCGGCTGTTTTTACTATCTGCATGAAAACTGCTTTCTTGCGCCGCTTATTATGTGGCTTATATACTTTCTTGAA
>CANRPG010000015.1 GCA_947632425.1 uncultured Clostridia bacterium
TGCAGGAATGTTTGTTAAAGATGCGGACTTAGAGATACTGAAAGACCTTGACAAAGAGGGCAAGCTTTTCGATGCGCCGAAATTTGAGCACGAATATCCCCACTGCTGGAGATGCGGTTCACCTTTGATATACTATGCGCGTGACACCTGGTTCATTAAAATGACAGAGGTGCGCGACAGGCTTATTGCCAACAACAACACTATAAACTGGTACCCCGAGAGCATAGGCACGGGAAGATTCGGCGACTGGCTGAAAAACGTTCAGGACTGGGGTCTTTCAAGAAACAGATACTGGGGCACGCCGCTGAACATCTGGGAATGTGAGTGCGGTCACAAGCACTCTGTAGGCTCTATCGAGGAACTGAAATCGCTGAGCGACAACTGCCCCGAGGATATTGAGCTGCACAGACCGTACATCGATGCGGTGACGATAAAATGCGAAAAGTGCGGCAAGCAGATGAAGCGCGTTCCCGAGGTTATAGACTGCTGGTTCGACTCGGGCTCGATGCCGTTCGCGCAGCACCACTACCCGTTTGAAAACAAAGAAAAATTCGAGCAGCAGTTCCCTGCCGATTTCATTTCGGAGGCTGTAGACCAGACAAGAGGCTGGTTCTATTCGCTGCTGGCTATATCGACTTTGCTATTTGACAAAGCTCCATACAAAAACGTTATAGTTCTGGGTCTTGTACAGGACGAGAACGGTCAGAAGATGTCAAAATCAAAGGGCAATGCCGTTGACCCGTTTGAGGCTCTGCAAAAATTCGGCGCTGATGCGATACGCTGGTATTTCTACACAAACTCAGCTCCGTGGCTGCCTAATCGTTTCCATGACAAGGTGGTTATAGAAGGTCAGCGCAAGTTTATGGGCACGCTGTGGAACACATATGCGTTCTATGTGCTGTATGCGGAGATAGACCAGTTCGACCCGACAAAGCACACTCTTGACTTTGCCTCTCTGGCGGTCATAGACAAGTGGCTTCTCTCTAAGATGAATTCTATGGTAAAGGCGGTCGATGACAACCTTGCAAACTACCGCATACCAGAGGCGGCAAAGGCTCTTGACAACTTTGTAGATGAGATGTCAAACTGGTATGTTCGCCGCTGCCGTGAGAGATTCTGGGCGCAGGAGCTTTCACAAGATAAGATAAACGCATACATGACACTGTACACCGCGCTGGTTACGGTCGCAAAGGCTGCCGCGCCGATGATACCCTTCATGGCTGACGACATCTACCGCAATCTTGTATGTTCGGTTGACAAAAATGCGCCGATAAGCGTGCATCTTTGCTCTTTCCCCGAGGTAAACGAAGCGCAGATAGACACTCAGCTTGAAAACACCATGGAAGAGCTTCTGAAGATAGTTGTGCTTGGCAGAGCGGCAAGAAACGGCTCTAACATAAAGAACCGCCAGCCTGTTGCGAAGATGTATGTAAAAGCACCTGCAAAACTCGATGAGTTCTTCACCGAGATAGTGCGCGATGAATTAAATCTTAAAGAAGTTATATTCTGTGATGATGTTTCGGACTTTATGACGTTCTCGTTCAAACCGCAGCTGAAAACGCTCGGCCCTAAGTACGGCAAGCAGATAGGCGAGATAAGAAACACGCTTGCATCTATAGACGGCTCGGCGGCTAAGAAAGAGCTTGACGAAACGAGCTTTGTAACGCTCACACTCTCTACCGGTGACATAAAGCTTGAAAAGGACGACCTGCTGATCGAGATAATACAGAAGGAAGGTTTCTTCACCGTTTCGGAGCAGGACACGACCGTTGCGCTTGATACCTGCCTTACTCCCGAGCTTATTGAGGAAGGCTTTGTGCGCGAGGTAATAAGCAAGGTTCAGCAGATGCGCAAAGAGGCTGACTTCAACGTTATGGATCACATAACCGTATATTGCAGCGGAAATGAGAAGATAGAGGGCATTATAAAGCGCAATGAGGCGGCTATAGGTCACGACGTTCTTTGCGACAGCTTTAAGTTCGGCGCAGTAAAGGGCTTTTCAAAATCGTGGGATATAAACGGCGAAAAAGTTGAGCTTGGCGTAGAGAAGATATAATTTTGCAATAATAGCACCTCCGGGGTATTTATTCCGATCATGCGGAAATACTAGACCCTGGAGGTGTTTTTTATGGATATTGTAAAACTTGTGCTTACATCATTTCTGTCGGTTCTCTCTCTATTTTTGATAGCAAAGGTACTGGGTCACAAACAAATAGCACAACTTGATTTTTTTGACTACATCACCGGCATAACTATAGGTTCGATAGCCGCAGAGCTTGCCACCGAGCTTGAAAAGCCGTGGAAGCCTCTTATCGCTATGATAATTTACGGCATAGTATCTGTTGCGCTGAGTATGACAACGAACAAGTTTCCGCGGTCGCGCAAGTATATAAACGGCACGCCGACCATTTTAATGGACAGCGGCAAACTGTATCGCGATAATCTCAAAAAAGCAAAACTTGATCTGAGCGAATTTATGATGATGTGCAGAGAGCAGGGGTATTTTGATCTGAACGAGATACAGACCGCTGTTTTTGAACACAACGGCAAGCTGACAGTATTGCCATACAGCGCTAACCGCCCTGCCACGCCTGCCGATCTGCAACTTCACCCCGAGCCTGCTTCTATCAACACCGAAGTTATAATGGAGGGGCACATACTTCACGAAAACTTAAAGAAAATGGGTCTTGACGTAACTTGGCTGAAAAGGCAGCTGAAAGAACAGGGTTACAAAAACGCCAAAGAGATATTTTTAGGGCTGTGCGACAAAAACAACACACTGTCTTTGTTCACGGGCGAATAAAAAAACGGTGCAGTTTAATTGCACCGCTTAGTTTTTCATTCGTATCATCGAGCCTTTTGGAAATTCTTTGTCACACGGGAAGGATAGTTTCATCATGGCGTGGTTGGCGGTATCAACTTCGTTACCATCGCCGTCAAGTATTCTGCTGACGGTAAGAATATACGGCTTTTCACCCCTTGCCAGTATCTCCACTTCATCGCCGACGTTGAATTTATTGCGCTGTGTAGCATACACCATACCGCCGCGGCAATGATCAACTATTGCAACAACATCATAATCTCTGATATAGCCGTTGTCTTTATAATACTGACATTCTTTCGGGTGACCGAAGAAAAAGCCTGTGCAGTAAGCCCTATGGCTTACCTTGAAAACTTCGCCTCTTATCCAGTCGGGTAAAGTGTAGCTTTCAGGGGCGTTTTTATAAATTTCAATAGCCATTCTGTATGCATTTGTAACTACAGAAACATAATACGACGACTTTGCCCTGCCCTCTATCTTAAAGCTGGTAACGCCTGCCTGCGCGAGTTTGTCAAGGTGGTCAATCATACAAAGGTCTTTTGCGTTTAGTATGTAACTTCCCTTTTCATCCTCAAAAATGGGGTAAAACTCATTCGGGCGCTTTTCTTCCATAAGGTGGTAGCCCCAGCGGCAGGGCTGAGCGCACTCTCCCCTGTTGGCGTCACGGTTTACAAGATACTGCGAGAGCAGACATCTGCCCGAAATGCTTACGCACATAGCGCCGTGAACAAAACATTCTATATCGAGCGAATTATCGGTCTTAGCACGTATTTCAGCTATTTCTTCAAGAGAAAGCTCGCGCGCGAGCACTACCCTTTTTGCGCCCATATTATAAAACTCTCTTGCGGCGGCATAGTTCACCACGCCTGCCTGAGTGGAAATGTGTATCTCCATATCGGGGGCATATTTTTTTATAAGCGCGAGCACGCCTATATCGGTAGCGATAACGGCATCTACCCCTGCCGCATCAGCCTGCTTTATAAAATCTTCAAAGATGTCTATCTCACTGTTATGCGGAACGGTATTGCAGGTAAGATATACTTTTACGCCGATCTTATGCGCTTTTTCGCAGGCGTTTTTTAGGGTATCAAAAGTGAAGTTCTTAGGCCCTGAGCGCATACCGAACATCTGTCCGCCGAGGTAGACTGCATCAGCTCCGTAATAAAGCGCGGAATCTAAGCACTCGTCATCGCCGGCAGGAGAAAGCAGCTCAAGTCTGTCAAGATCTACATTACCCAAATCAATAACCTGCTTTCTTGCTATTTTCCTGATGTTCTTCATAGGTGGCGGCATAGTAGAACTCGCCTGTTACAGAGTCGGTAACGAAGTAGCAGAAACTTGTTTCTTCCGGTTCGAGCACGGCAAGAATGGCAGTCATACCGGGGTTGCCTATAGGGCCTACAGGCAGACCGTAGCATGAATACGTGCTGTACAGATATTCATAATTAGCAACAGAATTGTTGCCCAGTGCGGCTGCAATGGTATTTGTTACATAGAAATAAGTAACGTCAGATTGCAGGTTCGGGAACTGCTCGCGGTTAGAAAGACGGTTGAGGAACACAGAAGCTACCAGTTTCATGTTTTCTTCGGTGTCTGCCTCTGCCTGAACGATAGAAGCAAGCGTTATCACTTCATAAAGGCTCATACCGCTCTTATCTACCAGCTGCATTATCTCGGGTGTCATTTTGTCCTGGAAATTCTGCTTTATTTTTGCTGCTACATTTTCGGCATCATCTTCCAGATAAAACTCGTATGTATCCGGAAACATGAAGCCTTCCATTTTATAAAGAGTCTGGTTTGAAAGGGTAAGCTCTTTTTCAAAATCAAAGCCCGAATCGCTGTTGAATGCTTCGAGAAAATCGGAAGCAGAGCAAACGCCCTCATCTTCAAGAAGCCTTGCGGCATTATAAAGAGAAGTACCCTCGGTAAATGTTATCGTTACTGTTTCATATACTTTGCGGCTTCTGCCTACCTCGGAAATGATGCTGGGATAGGTCATATTTGGTGAAAGAGTTATACTGCCCGGAACAACACTCGTTCTTCTCGAAACTTTCATAACGAGCTTGAAAAGCGTGGGGTTGTCGATTATGCCTTTTTGGTACAGAAGATCAGCTATAGTGCTTGCGTTAGTACCTTCGGGTATATCAAAAGTAATGCTTTCATCGCTTCTGGTAAGACCGATATACTCAACGCCGAACTGTATGCTCATAAACGAAAGTATGAACGAAACGGCGATAACTATTACCGCCACGAGAGAGCCCGTGAATATGCTGTTGTTGGGCTTTACCTTGCGCTTCTTTTTCTTGCTTTTGCGGTGCGGCTCGTTCTTTGGCATATTAAATTCCAGCTTGCGCTTGCCCGGAACGTCCTTGTAATCCTCAATATAATCGTCGTCCTCATCGGTTATGTCGTCTTTGTGATATTCGCCGCTGTCTGCATAGCTACCTTCATCATCGGCTTCTGCGGCTGTATCTTCTTCGGCATCTTCAGAATATTGTGTATCTTCTGCATACTCTGCATCGTCGGAAACAGGTCTTTCTTCATTCACTTCGCTTTCTTTGTAAGCGGCAGTATCTTCTGTTTCTTCGGTATTCTCATTTTGCTCGCTTTCTTTTTCAACAGGCGGCAAAGGCTGCTGTGCATTGCTGCCGAGCCTTATCTCGGAAAGATCTTTCTTTTCTGTACCTTTGTCGTCGCCGATATTGCCGCTGCGAACATTGCCTGCGACTTTATCCAGTCTGCTGAAACTTTCGTTAAGTATCTTATTAAGGTCAAGATCCTTATCAGACATATTTTACACCTCTGTATCTATTGTTCTCACATCTGTGATTATTTTCTTCACCGGTATATCAAAGCTTTCGTGCGGCAGAGAAGGCATTATATGCTCCTCATAGCAAAGCCCCACGGTATATATATCATCATATTCTGAAAGAAACCGGTCATAAAATCCCATGCCGAAGCCGAGCCTGTAGCCGCTTTTATCATAGCATAGCGCAGGAACTACGCACAATGCGTTATCTTCCCTGCCCTCAAACTGCTGCGTATCTCCGTGCGGCTCTGAAATACCGTATGCGCCGCCGTAAAGGTCGTCAAGCGAAGTTATTTTATAAAAGCGCATTTCGTTGCCTGCGATACACTTAGGCGCGAACACATTCTTGCCGTCCTCAAAGGCTTTTAACAAAATGGCATATGTGTCGGTCTCTATATCCATTGAGACAAAACACAGCAAAGTATCGCAGTTTTTATACTCATGCAGCGACAAAAACCTTTGCGTTATGCGCTTGTCGGCATCTATTTTGTTATGCCTGTCCATATTGCGGCGCATATCGCGAAACTCACGCCGAAGCTCTTTTTTATTTACCATAAAAGCTCAAAAGTCGCACTGGAGCGAATCATGCAGCTTGTCGGCTCTTTCTTTGCCGCATAGCGTTTCAACAAGTTTAAGACCAAACTTCACCGCAACTCCTGCGCCCTTTGCAGTAATTATATTGCCGTCGCGCACAACGCTGCTTTGTGACAGCTTTGCACCCTTGAGGAACTGCTCAAACCCCGGGAAACATATAGCTTCTTTGTCTTTCAGCAGACCCTTTTTGCCCAGTATCGAAGGGGCGGCACATATTGCAGCAACATACTTGCCGTTTTGTATGCAGTAGTCTATAGCGTTTTGCACGGTCTCGCACTTTTCAAGGTTCAAAGTGCCCGGCATACCGCCAGGGAGAACTATCATATCAACGTTGTCATCTATGACAATCTGCTTGTCGTCGGTATCAGTAACAACGGGTATACCGTGCGAACCCCTGACAACGCAGGTGCCTATGCCAACGGTAGTTACCTGCTGCTCGGCACGCCTTAAAAGGTCAACGGGCGTTAAGGCTTCAGTTTCTTCAAAGCCCTCGGCAAGAAAAACATATATCATTTTTATCTCTCCTCATATATTTAAAGTTACGGTGTATTTTTCAAGCATATATTCGGGGTGGTAGGAAAGCTTTGACTTTCTCAGCCCCTCAAGTCCAACGTCGTCCTCGCGGTTTATATAGCGCACATCGCCTGCCTGTGCTTTCAGAAACTCATTAAAAAGCGTAGGGTACGCGCCCTGAACTTCATGCAGTGCCTTTTCAATATGTACTACAAAAGTATCGCTGTTGAGCCTCTCACCTATCGTGAAACCGACAAGTCTGCCATTCTGGAAAAGCACGCCGCCTTTCAGCTCCAGCTCGTAAAAATACTTGAAAAACGTATCTATAGCGAACTGCTCTGCGACTGCCGAATGGGAAGTATAGGCGTTCACTGCGTTAAATTCCTCAGCCGAAAATGCTATGCAGTCGTCAAAAAGTTCCTTTTCAAGCGGTCTGTACTCCCACTGAGATTTTTTGAAATTTGCAATATGGTTGCGCTTGCCGTGATATTTCTTGCCCGAAAGCGTTATAAGCTTATGCGCATCGTAAATATAGTCAAAAGAATCTCTGTCTGCCTCTGCTGTGACCTTATCGCCGTAAATATTCACAAGCTTATCTACACACGGTTTCAGAACGGTTATAAGCATAAGCGGCGTGGAAAACTTTTGCGCATCTTCTTTCAAAAGCTGCATAAGTTCCTCGATATCGCCGCTGCCTGCCGGATATGTATACCGAGGCAGAGAGCCGTCAAACGAGCGCAGAAAATAAAAATCTTTATAAAAGCATATCTGCGAAGATGCCAGCCTGCGCCATGCCAGATTGTTGGCAAAGCTATACTCGCAGCTTTGAAAATCGCTTTGCTTCAGAAGTTCGGTTATACGCTGTTTGTCTTTTATATCTATTTCTGTAAATTCAAGGCTCATATATCCCCCGTAATGCTGTCTAAAAGCCGGTTGTTTATCTCTTCAATGCCAAGCGGTGTGTCTCCCCTGCCGCACTCAATTATCTGCCAGCCCATCTTTTTTGCGGCATACAGCGCGGTTTTTCTGCACTGCATGAGAAAATCAACGTTTGCCTCGTGGATATCTTTCCTCTGCTCGTTGCCGTTATAGCGCCCGGTCAGCAGTTTTTGAGAGATCTCAACGGGCATATCAAGAAAAATTACCTTATCAGGCTTTGGCAGACCCAGTTTTTCATACTCATAGTCACAAAGCCAGTTCAAATACTCGTCCCACTGCTGCTCGTCAAGCTTTGTCATCTGATATATTGCGTTTGAAGTAACATACCTTGCTGCCAGTATGACTGCGCCTTCGCTATAGTCCTTCTCCCAGTAAAGCTTATAGCTTGCGTATCTGTCAACGGCATAGAAGCTCGAAGCTGCATAGGCGTTGACGTCTGCGGCATTTTTTGAAAACTCGCCGCCAAGGTACATTTTTACCAGCGCAGACGAGGGCTTGTCATACTCGGGAAAACTTATTGCGCGATATGTAATATTATTGTCCTCAAAATACTTTTTAAGCAGTTCAAACTGAGTTGATTTTCCACTGCCGTCCAGCCCCTCTAGGACTATCAGTTTACCGCCATTCGCCATTGACTAGCACTCCTCCCGTAAATTCAAACGCTATACAAATTTATTATAACATTTTTTGGTTTGATAGTCAATCACTTTATCATAAAAATACTATTGAAATTTATCAAAAAAAATGTTATACTATAATAGATACAAAAAAGAAAAGGAAAATTTCTATGCCTATAAAGATACCAAACAATCTGCCGGCGTATTCAACGCTGGAAAAAGAGAAAATATTCGTCATCGGCAACGACAGGGCCGAGCATCAGGACATTCGCGCGCTGAAGATCGCAATTCTCAACCTTATGCCTGACAAGATAACCACCGAAACGCAGCTGCTGCGGCTTCTCAGCAACACGCCGCTACATGTTGACATAGAGCTTGTTCAGATGGCTTCGCACACTTCAAAAAATACTTCGGCAGAGCATATGCTGACATTTTACCGCTCGTTTGACGAGATAAAGCACAACCGTTATGACGGATTGATAATCTCGGGCGCGCCGGTTGAAACGCTCGATTTTGAGGACGTTGACTACTGGGAAGAACTGAAGCAGGTAATGGAGTGGTCAAAAACCAACGTATATTCGACCATACATATCTGCTGGGGCGCGCAGGCAGGACTTTACTATCACTATGGGATACCGAAATATTTGCTGAAAGAAAAGATGTTCGGCAATTTCAAGCACCATATAGAATACCCTCAGAGCCTTTTGCTGCGCGGTTTTGGCGATGTTTTTCACTGTCCGCACTCGCGATATACCGAAATTCGGCGTGAAGATATAGACAAAGTGCCTCAGCTTACCGTTGTTGCGGAGTCTTACGAGGCAGGCGTACACGTAATTTCAGACAAGACGGAGCGGCAGTTTTTCCTGTGCGGTCACTGGGAATACGACAGAGACACGCTTGCAAAGGAATATCAGCGCGATGTTGCCAAGGGGCTTGACATAAAGGTGCCGTACAACTATTTCCCGAATGACGACCCAAACAACGAACCTGTATTCAACTGGTGCATTTCTGCAAACCTTATGTATGCAAACTGGCTGAATTACTGCGTATACCAGCGCACGCCGTATGATCTTGAGTGGCTTACGCCGCTTGAAAACTAAGCACACAAAAATCCCCGACAAAACTGTCAGGGATAATTTTTTACTGTGCGCTTTCGGCAGCAGGCTTATGCTCAATTTCGGGCTCTGCGCCCTCGGTGATGCATTTATCGGTAATGGTTATCGAAGCTATGGTATTGTCCGAAGGGCTGCGGTACATAAGGTCGGTAAGCACGCCTTCTACAATACTGCGAAGTCCTCTTGCGCCTGTTTTTTGTTTAAGCGCCCTTTGGGCTATGGCTTTCTTTGCCTCGTCGGTGACGATAAGGTCTATGCCGTCTATCCTGAAAAGAGCCTTATACTGCTTTATCAGCGAATTTTTCGGCTCGCTGAGTATTCTGATAAGGGCATCTTCGTCAAGCTCATCAAGCACCGTTATAACGGGCAGTCTGCCGACAAGCTCGGGCACCATGCCGAATTTTACAAGGTCGTAAGGCTCGACTTTATGGAAGATATTCTCCTCATTTTGGTTGTTCTTTATCTTTCCGCCAAAGCCGAGGCTGGAATTTTCGGTACGCTTTTTAATGACGTTTTCAAGACCGTCAAACGCGCCGCCGCATATGAAAAGTATATTTTTTGTATCGAGATGTATAAATTCCTGATTGGGGTGCTTTCTGCCGCCCTGCGGAGGAACGTTTGAAACAGTACCCTCAACTATTTTCAGAAGCGCCTGCTGAACACCCTCACCGCTGACATCTCTTGTAATAGACATATTCTCCGATTTACGGGCGATCTTGTCTATCTCGTCGATGTATATGATACCTCTCTGCGCAGCTTCAACGTCATAATCGGCGGCCTGCACGAGCCTTGTCAGCACGTTTTCAACGTCATCGCCGACATAGCCTGCTTCGGTGAGCGTTGTGGCATCTGCAATCGCAAACGGAACATTCAGCTTTCTTGCAAGGCTTTGCGCGAGCAGCGTTTTGCCCGTACCTGTGGGGCCCAGCAGCAGCACATTGCTTTTTTGCAGTTCAACGTCGTCCTGATCGCTGCCCATTTGGTTTATACGCTTATAATGGTTATAAACTGCAACTGCAAGTGCTATCTTGGCTTTGTCCTGACCTATGACATACTGATCGAGCGTTTCCTTTATCTCCATAGGTTTAGAGAGCTTGACCTGCGATGCTGAGTTGCTCTTGCGGTTCTTCTGGTGCGAAAGCGGAAGTGTGCCTGTTCTTTCTATAATATCATAGCAATACAAAACGCACTCGTCACATATATGCACATTGCCTGCGGAAAACATATTCTTTACTTTAAGCTCGGTTTTTCCACAGAAATTGCATCTTTTCATGTTTTCATTTCCGGGCATCTGTTATTTCTCCTGTTCTTTTTATACGCTTTATCTGCTGACTATAACTTTATCTATAAGTCCGTACTCCATAGCTTCCTGAGCGCTCATGAAGTTGTCTCTTTCGGTATCTATGGCTATCTGCTCAACGCTTTTGCCTGTATTATCGGCAAGTATCTCATTGAGTTCATTGCGCGTTCTGAGCATATGGTCAGCACGTATCTTTACATCGGTACACTGACCCGATATTCCGCCGCCGCCGATAAGGGGCTGGTGTATCATTATCTCGCTGTGCGGCAGGGCGAATCTCTTACCCTTAGTGCCGCTTGAAAGCAGCAGTGCGCCCATAGACGCTGCCATTCCTATACATATAGTTGAAACATCGCACTTTATATACTTTATGGTATCGTAGATCGCCATGCCGGAAGAAACGCTTCCTCCGGGTGAGTTGATATAAAGATCTATATCCTTTTCGGGATCCTGACCTTCAAGGTACAAAAGCTGTGCCACAACAAGGCTTGCGGTGGTATCGTTCACCTCGTCGGAAAGCATTATTATCCTGTCATTGAGCAGCCTGGAAAAAATATCGTAACTTCTTTCTCCCCTGCTGGTCTGTTCTACAACATAAGGTACAAGCGCCATAATTGTCTGCCTCCTAAAAAAATATTCATTGAATAAAATACAACATTCGCCCGCCGCAAAGCTGCTGCGAGCGAAACTACTGTTTACTTAGCCTTTGCAGAATTTTTGATAAGGTCTACTGCCTTGCCTACGCAGACATCTTTCTTGACATCTTCAGCGGCTATATACTTCTTGACCTCATCGACTTCCATCTTATAATTATCTGCGATCTTCTTGATCTCTTCCTCTGCCTCTTCATCGGTAGCTGTTATGTTTTCAAGCTCTACAATCTTTTCAAGTGCGAGGCGAAGTTTTACCTGCGGCTCAGCCTGAGTTTTGAAAGTCTTGATTATATCGTCAGGCTTCTGACCTGTTATCTGGCAGTACATATCAAACGAAATACCCTGCGAAGAAAGTCTGCTCTGAAGCTCCTGAGCCATTTCTCTTGCTCTGTTTTCATACATACAATCAGGAATTTCTGCTTCCATATTATCAACTACGGTATCAAATATCTTCTGCTCAAAGTCTGAATCAGCCTTTTCTTCAGCTTCTTTTTCAAGCTTTGTCTTAATATCAGCCTTGAACTCTTCAACAGTATCAAATTCGGAAGTATCCTTGACGAACTCGTCGTCAAATTCGGGAAGTTCTTTGCCCTTTATCTCATGCAGCTTTATCTTGAAAACGCAGGCGGCGCCTTTGAGCTCTTCGGAATTGTAGTCCTCGGGGAAGGTAACGTCGATGTCAAATTCCTCGCCTATGCTGTGACCTACCACCTTTTCTTCGAAGCCGGGGATAAACTGACCCGAACCGAGGGTAAGCTCAAACTTCTCAGCCTTGCCGCCCTCAAAAGCAACGCCGTCTTTAAAGCCTTCAAAGTCTATAACAACAATATCGCCGTCCTTAGCGGGTCTGTCGTCAACGTCTATTATCCTGACGTTCTTTTCGCGAAGTCTTTCTATCTCTTTGTCAACATCTTCATCTGTTACAGCATTGACAACTTTTTCAGCTTCTATACCGAGATAATCTTTGACTGCAACTTCGGGTCTGGTGGTGCAGGTAACTTTCATCTTAACGCCCTGCTCCTTGCTTACCTCGGTAACATCTACCGAAGGTCTGTCAACAAGGTCAAGTCCTGCTTCTGCAACAGCTTCGTCAACAGCCTGCGGATAAAGCAGATTAACGGCATCTTCATAGAAAACGCCCTCGCCGTACTCTCTTTCAATTATTTTTCTGGGAGCTTTGCCTTTTCTGAAACCGGGAACGTTGATTTTGTTCTTGGCTCTCAGAAAAGCTTTCTGCACGCCCTCTTCAAACTTTTCGGCAGATATCTCTACCTCGAGCTCGTAAGTATTGGCGGCGGTTTTGTTTGTGTTTGTCAGACTCATTTTTGTATTCCTCCATAAAATCTTATAATATACGAATCAAATAAACTATCCAAATAATTATATCACATATCGTTTATAAATTCCATACCTGTTTTTCCAAATTGTCAATATGCACAAATTCATCGATACACAGCGGAGCAAATTGTAGATAATCACTTGCAATAAGCCTGTAATTTATGCCGTCATATTCGCCGTTGACTGCAAACTTCGCGCCGCTGCCGTGTATATGCCCGTAAAAGCACTGCTTTATATCATACTTTTTCAATACCGCGAGCATTTCCTCGTTCCTGTCGCCTTTATACACTGGCGGATAGTGCAGGAAAACTATAGGCTTCAAGTTCTGCTTTAGGGCACATTCTATCGAAACAGACAGCCTTTGCGCTTCTCTCAGAAGAACTTTTTTGTCTGCCTGCTCGCCCTTTTCGTTTATCCAGCCGCGGCTGCCGCATATGGCGTGATCGAAGTAAGCATAGCAGTTGTTATGTACTATTTTTATGCTGCTGTATCCTCTGTCAAGCAAAAAGCTTTCCATCTTGTTCATTGTTGTCCACCAGTAGTCGTGGTTGCCTTTCATGATGACTTTAGTACCCGGCAGAGAGTGCAGAAACGCAAAGTCTTTATCGCTCTCTTCCAGCTTCATAGCCCACGAAATATCACCGGGTATTACAACTGTATCGCTTTCTGCAACGGCGCTTCTCCAGTTATTTTCAAGCCTTTCAACGTAGTTGTCCCAACCGCTGAAAATATCCATCGGCTTATTGTTGCCGAGCGGCAGATGCAGGTCTGCGATAACAAATAATGACATTAAAACACCTCAAATTTATACTGTAAAGGAAAATGCTTTACACACCTTTCTGCGAATATGAAACATAAGGTCTGCACATAATATTTTTGCAGACATCAATTCATGGTGATCGGCAAATTCCTGAAATAATCTAAAAAGGAATGGTATTATTATGGATAGCAACAAGATATACGGTATCGACTGCAAGGTCGAGAACTGCGTTTACAACAAGCACGGCAAGGAATGCACAGCAGGCAACATCTGCGTAAGCAGCGACTGCAAATGCACAGAAAACTGCGATTCCACCTGCTGCATGACATTCAAGGCAAGAAGCTAAACTCAAAGCCGTCCGTCACAGGGCGGCTTTTGAATTACACGCCGAGAAGCGAGGTAACGTAATTTTCAAGCTCTTCTCTGCTGATAACATCGCTGAACATGATATCTTTATCTTTAAGAGCTTTGATAGACTGAGGCACGGGCAGACCCGATTTCTCTTCAAGAATATCAACAAGCGCAAACTCGTCTTTGCTGTCGTCATATGCGCCTATGGCATCGAGCACCGAGCCTGAGAACTTATACGGGCTCGCGGTAGATGCGATAACGGTCTTGGTGGTGTCGCCCGTTTCTTTTACATAGTCCATATAGACCTTTACTGCGACCGCGGTATGGGTATCGCAGGTATATGAATACTTATCAAACAGATCTTTGATACATTCTTTGGTCTGCGTATCATCGCAGAAGCCTGCATAAAACTCATCTTTAAGAGCATCCTTAACAAAGTCGCTGACCTCATATTTGCCGCACTGCGAGAGCTTGCCGAACCAGTCTTTTATTGCGCTGTCGTCCTCGCCGCTGAGGTGGTAGAGCAGCCTTTCAAGGTTAGACGAAATAAGTATATCCATAGAAGGCGAGATCGTTGTGTAGAAATGCCTGTTTCTGTCGTAAACGCCGGTATTAAGAAAATCGGTAAGCACGTTGTTGGCGTTTGAGGCGCATATCAGCTTATTTACAGGCACGCCCATATGCTTGGCATAGAAAGCCGCCAGAATATTGCCGAAATTGCCCGTAGGAACGACGATATTTATCTTATCGCCCATGTTTATCTCACCGTTTGCAACAAGCTGTGCATACGATGAAACATAGTAAATTATCTGCGGTGCAAGCCTGCCCCAGTTTATTGAGTTTGCAGATGAGAACATCATGCCGTTTGAAGCAAGCTTTTCTGCAACGTTTTTATCTGTAAATATCTTTTTAACGCCGTTCTGCGCATCGTCAAAGTTGCCTTTTATGGCGCACACGCCGACATTTTTGCCCTCCTGCGTGGTCATCTGCTTTTTCTGCATAGCCGAAACGCCGTCGACGGGGTAAAATACGATTATTGAAGTTCCGTCAACGTCTTTGAAGCCCTCCAGCGCGGCTTTGCCCGTATCGCCCGAAGTTGCTACAAGTATTACTATTTTTTTATCAAGCTCTGTCTTTTTGGCAGATGTAGTGAGCAGATACGGCAGAATTTGCAGTGCCATATCTTTGAAAGCACAGGTAGGCCCGTGCCAGAGTTCTAAAACATATGCGCTGTCTGTCAGCTTTTTAAGCTCTGTGATATTCGCGGTATCAAAGTTTTTATCGGTATACGCACTGCCAACACAATGCTGTATCTCGCTGTCGGTAAAGTCGGTCAGAAACTTTTTGAAAACCGCAGCCGCTCTCTCGGGATACGGCATTTTGCCCAAAGCTGCAAGTTCATCCTGCGAAAGCTTTGGTATCTCGGAAGGCACGAAAAGTCCACCCTCCTTTGAGATGCCCTGCACTATTGCCTGCGCGGATGACACCTTTATATCGCTGTTTCTGGTACTTCTGTAAAACATATGATCTATCCTTTCATTATTCGCTCGCGTCAAACGCTGAAACATAATATTTCAGGTCGGCAACGCGTTTATTATCCTTATCCATAACTATGGCGGCGACATCGAACCTGCCGCTGAGCCCCTCACCCTGCTGTGACAAAAACCTTTTTGCGGTGCGTATCAAGAATTTTTTCTTAGAAGCGGTTATCGCCTGCTCGCCCGAAGTGAGCGCGCCTAAGCGGCGTGTTTTTACCTCAACAAAAGCGAGCATATCGCCTTTTTTCGCGATTATATCTATCTCTCCGCCCTTAACGCGGTAGTTTCTTTTTACTATCTCATAGCCGTGCCGCTTCAAAAACTCTGCTACATATTCTTCACCAAAAGCGCCTGTCATCTGTTTGTCAGCGGTCATTTTTCTCTTCCTCCGCTTTGGCTTTCAGATACTTTTTCAGAAAACTTTTTCTGTGCACATCGCTGACGCCATGCTTATCGAGCATCTCATAATGCAGCTTTGTGCCATAGCCCTTATGTTTTTCAAATTCATAATCAGGATACTTTACTGCAAGCTGTTTCATATATCTGTCACGCGAGACCTTGGCAAGTATAGATGCCGCGGCTATCGACTGCGACTTGGCATCGCCTTTTATAACACACTGCGCACTTATATCAAGGTCGGGCAGTTTATTGCCGTCTACAAGCACGATATTTGGCGCAGCTTTAAGACCGCTGACGGCTCTTTTCATAGCGAGCATTGTGGCCTGCAGGATATTCAGGCGATCTATCTCCTCTACCGAAGCGGTGGCAACACACCAGCTGACTGCCTTTTGACATATCTCGTCAAACAGCTGTTCTCGTTTCTTTTCGGAGAGCTTTTTGCTGTCGTTCACGCCTTCTATAACGGTATCTTTATCGAGTATCACAGCCGCGGCATAAACATCGCCTGCAAGTGGCCCCCTGCCTGCCTCGTCAACGCCGCATACAACGCCAAACTTTTCAAAAAACTCTTTATCAAAATCGTGAAGTTCCATATTCTACCCCTGTTCCGAAGGCTTTTCAAGAGTAAATCTGCCTATCTTGCCGCCGCGAAATTCATCGAGCACCGCAGCCGCCGCACGCTCGGTATTTATCTCTCCCCCCGAGATGAGAAAGCCGCGTTTTTTGCCTATACGGGTAAGAAGCTCATACCCTGCCATGCAGTCTGACATCTGCTCTTCGTCATCGGGAAGATCTTCGAGAGAGATGCCGTAGCGGTCAATAAGCTGCTGTGGGTATTTATCCAAAAGCAATTGTAACAGCCGCGAGGACAGGTACTCGGTATCTACCACGTTATCTTTAACTGCGCCGGTAAACGCAAGATGTTCGCCGACCTGCTTATCTTCAAACTTATGCCACAGCACGCCGGGCATATCTAACAGCTCTATCTCGCCGTTTTGCAGGCTTATCCACTGCTTGCCCCTTGTAACGCCGGGTCTGTCCTCAACCTTTGTAAGCTTTGCGCCTGCCAGTCGGTTTATGAACGATGACTTTCCAACATTCGGTATGCCTACTATCATTATTCTGATAGGTCTGCCGGTCATGCCTTTGGCGCTCCAGCGCTGCAACTGTTCTTTCAGAAGTTCTTTGAGCTTTGGCAGAAATTTATTCAAGTTCTTGCCGCTGCGGCAGTCGGTTGCAAGCGCAGGCACGCCTATTTTTCTATAATATTCGAGCCATTCTGAAGTGACGGACTCGTCGGCGCTGTCGCATTTGTTCAGAATTATAAGCCGCGGTTTAGCGCCTACCAGCTTATCCATTTCGGGGTTTCTGCTTGAATACGGTATTCGTGCATCTGTCATTTCAATAACGGCATCTACAAGCTTCATATTTGACTGCATTATACGGCGCGTTTTCGCCATATGCCCTGGAAACCACTGCACGTTTGTTATTTCGCTCATATATTCTCCTTAAACTATTTTACAAAGCCTATTTTACCCTGCGAGGAGGCAAAGCGCAATATCACCTTGCCGAGCACTTCGGTCTCGCTCACGCAGCCTATTACCCTGCTGTCGGTAGAATGGTTTCTGTTATCGCCCATAACGAACACCATGCCTTCGGGTACGGTATAGGTATAGCTTTCTGTTTCTGCATTATAAACGCCAACGTCTTTTTGAAAAGCCCCGGTATCTACCATTTCATCGGTAAGGTAATATTCATCTAAAATGCTGCCGTCAACCTTTACAGTGCCGTCGGTATACGAGATCTCAACGGTCTGACCGCCGACTGCAATAGCGCGCTTTATGATAGTTTCGTCAAGGAAATCTGAATTCACAACGATTATATCGCCCGGCTCTGGTTCGTAAAACAGCGAATACAGCAAGAGTTTATCGCCGTCAAACAGCGTTTTCTCCATTGAAGGACCTTTTACGTTGATTATCTTTATCACAAAGCTCATAATAAGTATCATGACAAAGACAGCAAGCACTATTGTTTCAAGCCATTCTAAAACGGTATCGAGCACTTTTTCTTCGGTGCTTTTTGGCGGCTCATCCTCAAAAAGCTCTTCGTCGTCAAGCTGTGTATCTTCGTTCATCTGTCTGCTCCTTTAATCATATTGTTCCGAATTTCTTCACAGGGAACACTCTTATAAACGCTTTGCCCAGAATATGGTCTACAGGCACAAAGCCTATCGTGCGGCTGTCGGTAGAGTTGTTTCTGTTATCGCCCAGTACGAACACGCACCCCTCTGGCACGGTATATTTATAGGTATCTGTAGCTGCATCGTAATAAGACTTATCAAAATCAAATGAATCGCGCATACTCAGAGCAGAGCCGCTAAGATAGCTTTCGTCAAGCTTCTGACCGTCAACATACACCGAGCTTGTATTATAGTCGATCTCGACCGTCTGACCTTCGGTGCCTATAATGCGCTTGATTATGGTTTTATCGAGGACATCGCTGTTGAGCACGACTATATCGCCCTGCTTTGGGTCTGCAAACATATGCGTTATAAGTATAGTGTCCTTATCCTCAAGCGTGGAATACATAGAACTGCCGTCGACCTCGACTATGCGAAGCACGAACATAAACACCAGTATTATAATAAATAACGAAAAAATGAATGAATCACACCAATCAAGAATATCGTCGCTCGGCGCATTCTCTATTTTCTTTATACCCATTTCGCGTTTAGTACGTCTGTCCATAACACAAAACACCGCCCCTGCGGCGCATCTCCTTTCAAGCATACACATATATTATAACATAAAAGCGAAAGCGTTATGTTATAATTGTCCGATACGTCGGGAGCAGACCCTTTGGTCTGCGTA
>CANRPG010000016.1 GCA_947632425.1 uncultured Clostridia bacterium
CGCAAGGCAAGCACAACGAATGTTGAAGTTAAAACCCGATACATTTTATCGCCGTGTTAAGGACTTCGAGAAACGCTTATAATGCCCTCTGTATGCCCTTGTTTTGTTCAAGGTATTCTATCTATCGGTTAAAGTTAGAGGGGCAAAATATCGTTCTCTATTGCTTGCTATATGGGTAGGGTGCGAACGTTTCAATAAACGTTCACAACCTATTGGACATTTGTCGCAAGCAACAAACGTCCATAGGCAAGGGGCACACCCCTTGACCCCCTTCATTACATCAGAAAGGAATGATTTTTTTATGGTAGCAAAATGTTCACTTTGTATAAGTAAAAAAGCCAGTTTCAAACATAACGAACGAACATATGACCCCGACAAGATGAACCGTGATGGTCATATCGATAGGGATAGAATTTCAAAAAATGTTGTTCTTGTGAAAGCAGATTTAGAAAAATTTTATGAGGAAAATTTCAAAGAAGTGATTGAAAAGTTCAACGAGAATAATTTGAAGTCAAGACACTGCGAACGAAATACCAGCGTTGAGGCGTATCGAAAAAAGACACAGCGTGAAATGAGAGAAGCGATTATCCAACTTGGCGACCACGATACATATACACATCTAGTCGAAACCCATGGACAGGATAAAGCCGATGTGGTATATGTAAAATATCTGAAGTCGGCTTTTGAAAAATGGAAAGAGCGTTATCCGAATTTTAAGGTTGTAGGTGCAACAATACATATGGACGAGGTAAAAAACGGTACTCCGCATTTGCACTTAGATTTTATTCCCGTTGCACATTACAAACGAGGTCAAGAAGTTAAAGTTAGTCTAGATGGCGCACTTAAAGAAATGGGTTATCCAAAATCAGAAACGGGTAAATATTCTGATACCCCGTACAGACGTTGGCTTCCTAAATGTCGAACGGATTACGAAGCATTAGCACAAGAGTTTTGCAGAAAGGAAAAGCTCGATATTCAAATCTTGCCTTCTGAAAAAACTAAAAGTGAACACGAAGATATTCAGACTTACCGTGTGAGGGAAGAAGCGAGGAAAAAGATTTTACCTGTAATAAAGGAGTATCTGATAGACGGCAAAAAGAGCAAAGACCTCGCAGATGAGATTATCAAAAATTCACAGGCTGTGCAAGATGTATTTTCTGCGAAGAATAAGACACGCGAAAAAGAATTAAACCAAAAGGAGTATGAATTAACGCAAAGAGAAAAAGACATAGCGCAAAAAGAAAAAATACTGACTGAGCAAATCCAAAAAGTAAAGCAAGAGAAAACAGACGTAACAAAAGAGAAGCAGGAAGTTGAAGCAATAAAAAAAGAATTAGAGTTGAAAAAGATTGACCTATTAAGAGAGAAAAAGAAATTTGAACTCGCAAATTCTGAGTTAGAACACAGAACACTCTGTATGGCTCGTGGTATGGCAAATGAAATTATGAGGGCAGTAGGATATGACCCAAATTCAAACGCCATAGAGACCATACAGCTTGATAATAAAGGGTATGTTAAGGAAAGGGGAGTTTCCTATGTTCACGATTGAAATAACTTGTGTTTCATACACCACAATAAAACATAATGAGAGGATAGAAGCGGCAAGCTACACAACAACTATTCCGTTACAAATACCATTAAAAACTGCTACAGCAATTATTGATGAGATTATCTTGTTTATGAGGTGCGGCAGTTTGGAAAGTATCACGCACGACCGTGTGCAGGGCAGATATTGCTTTACCGTGGGTGTGATGATTGATTTTGATATGACTACTATTCCCGATACGTTTTATTATGAGCTTGACGAAATAGGTTTAATGAAAAGACTGGCAACGAAGATTACAAACAAAGATATTAAAGAATTATTAGCGCAAAAAAAGCAGGGCAAATAAGATGAAAAAACGTGTTGTGAGAATACACACAAAAACAAAATCTAGGGTACTATTTGGGTACTACTCTACACTAAAATTAAGCAAATTCGGCTTAACTACACTAAAACACTATACATTAAAAAATGCATTAAATCGAAGTATTTTTAACTTCACCTAACTGCACTAAACGCAATCCAAAAAATTCAAATCTCTCAATCCGCGCCAAAAATGCCGCTGACAAATGTCGGTGGCATTTTTGTATTATTCGCTATTCGTTCTTCGTTATTCGCTATTCACTACGCTTTGAAATCCTGACGGCTTTCAAAGTGCCGAAGAACCCTCTGCGAGACTTCTTCCCGTTCATTATTTACTAAAGGCTGGTTTTAGGTGGTTGAAAGCCTCTTTTTTGTTTTAATACAGATGGAAGAATATGTTGGTATCGGCGTGGAGGAGGGCGGAGAGTAACTGGGAGAGGAGGGACGCGTTTTGGCAAGGAGAGGGGTGTAGAATTGGGCGGCGTGAAGCTGTGGTTTTGTTTTTGGGGAGACAAAAGGGAGAATTTTGATATAAAAATCAGAGCAGGCTGGGAAGCAATTTCTCGGTCTGCTTTTTTATTTGTATGGGGGGTAAGGCTATATTACAAAAAGGACGAGCAAAGGAAGAATATTCTGCCGGTGGTGTGGGGCAGGGGGAGAAGGAAGGGAGAATGTATAAAACAGCAGGGGACATTGTACGAATGAGAGCGGCTGTGCGCTCCTGCGCGATGCGTAGGCAGCAACATTATTACATGCCAAAGTTGAAGTTACGACCTCTTGCCTCTACTCTAATAGAGAACGGCTTCACTCAAAATGAGTAAAACCGTTTCTAACTTCTAACATCTAACTTCTTACCTCTAATAGGCAAAACCGTTTCTAACCTCTAACATCTCACTTCTAGCCTCTGGCGGTGGAAAAATATTCTGCCAGCGGCGTGAGAGCAGGGGACGTTGTACGAATGAGGGCGGCGGTGCGCTCCTGCGCGATGCGTAAGCGGCAAAATGTGGCTTTGGAATTGAAAAAAGAGAGGACATATTATAAGAGGTGGGAACAGAGTAAGATTTTATGAGAGAAGGGAGCGTGCAGAGGTGAGGTGCAGGCACAAAAGCGAGGCGGTGGACTGCTCCGCAGGCGCTGCGAAAGCAGCAGTTTACATTATTACTCATGAAATCTGCCTTAGCAAATTCTAACTTCTTGCCTCTGATAGCGATTTTACATATTGCACAGAAATTGTACAGGGCATTTGTTCAATACGCCGAATTTTGGTTTTTTTAATTTTTGCTGTAACATTTCCTGTGTAACGTGTGTACTTATTGGTGAAAACTTAAATTTTGCCGATCTGGGGCGAAATATATAGAAAGGAAATGATGTTATGAAAAAGTCAGCAAGAATTTTTACTCTGGCAGCTGCGGCGGCTCTTTTGGCAAGTATGCTGACCGCCTGCAAAAGCAGTGACAGACAAACCTACTTTGAAGAAAATTCAGCAGGTGAGATAGTTGACAGCGAACTTTTGGAAAAGATAGAGCAGGAATCTGAGCCGCTCGATACCAAGATAGAGAATTACAGCTGCCACAGTGGCAGGAATTTATTTCTCGGTCCGGGCATCGATGTCATGTTTAGCGACAAGTTTTTGTATGTCTATAGGTTTATTGGCGATCAGGGGTATGTTAAGATAGACCTGCAAAGTGGTGAGGTAATACCTCTTTGTGATGTTGCAGGCTGTACGCATGATCCGAATGATTTCCCAGACTGTATAAATAACCGCAATATTGGCTGGATCATAGCTGTTGGTGATGAACTATGGTATAGCAATCACAATAAGATCTTTGCAATGAAAGACGGCAAAGAAGAAGTTATATATGTAAATAACTATTGCACGAAGATCGAAGAAACTCAAAACCCCGACAACAAGTACAGTATATACTATCCCATAGCAGATGATAATTATGTGTACATTTTCGGCTTTGCATATGTCGTGCAGATAGACAGCAGCACCATGACGACAGTAAAGACCATTGACCTGCCGACCGAGTGCGCTCTGCGTACCCCGGTTGTCTATAAAGGCAGCATATACTTTTGCAATGAAACAAGTGAAGCCTTTAAAACCGATATCGAAAGCGGCGAAACAACCAAGCTTGGTGATCATATCAACTGCATATATGTGAAGAACGATACAATTTATTATACGATCTGGAATGACGGTGCTGCGACATTGTATAAAGCTGACCTTGATCTTCAGAATTCTGAAAAGCTTATAGATAACTGCTACAGCGACTTTGCGGTAAAGGATAATAAGCTGTTCTACCACGGCGCGCCGTCAAGCGGTCAGGGTGGAACAATAATGTGCTATGATCTTGAAACGGGCGAAAGCAAACCCGTGTATGACGGTTTCAGTGAAGCTGACGGCATAATCGCGGCAGACTTTTCAGACAGAGTGTTCTTCATAGGCGACTATGTGAACCCTGATGATACTAGTGAGCAATATAATGTAATAGCTTCTGTACGCAGCGACGGCAGTGACCTGTGGGTGAAAAAGTTTGAAGGGAGTTGAAAATGTATATTTCAGAACTGAAAAGAATTTTAAGGAGCAAAGTTTTCCTTATCTCAATGCTGCTGCTTGCGGCATACTTTGTGTATATTACAGGCTTGCACTTAATACACAGCAGAAACGATATAGATTATGAACACGAAGAAGCAAAAACATTCAACAGCGTGTGCGATGAGCTTATGGCAAATTACCCCGGCGATGTTCCTCTGAACAAATGGCTGCAACAGGTGCTTGCGGAGAAAGAAGCTGTAATGAATGAAGCATATGAAAATTTTTATGCTCATTTTGAGGGAGATCTTAACGAGCTTCATGAGGTTGACGAAGAGACCGCAAAAGCCAGAGATGATTATTTCTCAACGCTGTCGGTGTGCAATACACTGAATTACACGCTTTATGATTATCAGGCGGCAATGAGGAAGAACGTTGAAAAGGCGGTCAAAATGGTAAACGACCCCACACAGAGTGCCTACACCGTAAGGCTGAACACAAAGGCTGCCGAAAAATATAACAGCATAAAGAATTTTTCACTTATCGACAGTTCACCTGCTTCATCATGGTACGGCAGGTTCACTATGGAAAGATATACCTACTTTTACATCATGCTGTTCATGGTGTTCATAATCATAGCCGCAGATACGTTTTGTTCAGAGAACACATATTCAATGGAGAGCATGGTTTTTACATCGAAATACGGGCGCAAGCGGCTGTTCGTTTCAAAGGTTTCGGCACTTGTGAGCATATGTGTTTTCACTATGCTGATACTCACATTTATCGATGTTATGATCGCTTGGTACATCATGGGCGACACCCTTATGTTCGAGCCATTGCAGACGCTTCCGCGCTTTCAGAACAGCACAGCAAACATCAGCTTTTTCGGTCTTTTGCTCATCTGCGACCTTTTGCGAACGCTGGCGCTTGTGTTTGTGGTAAGCATTGCCGCCGCAGTCTCGCAGCTTTCAAGAAAGGTGTTTATTTCGCTTATCATAGACTGCCTTGTGATATTCTCGATGTTCGCCGTTTATATGTATTCTTCGGGCTATATGGTCAACGAACCCGATAAGTTTGAATTTACATTTGATGCTGACAGGTTTGCTTTGTTTGAAAATCTGCGCGCATTTTTGCCTACCAGCTTTATAAGACCTTATGTATATTTTGAAAAGCTTGACTACATAAACGTTGCGAACTTTCCGTTTTTAAGGCTGACTACCTGTATTATAGTAACAACCGCGGCAACCGTATTACTGCTGCTTTTCGCATATTTCAGATTCGGCAATGTGCTGAAATTTTTGCCGAGAGCCAAGGCACGCACATAACGCTGAAAATTAAACGCCCCACTGAAAGAAAAATCGGTGGGGTGTTATATATTCTCATCTATCCATCTGGCACGGGCGGTTATAAAATCTTTGAGGTACTGCACTTGCTCTTCAAACGACTCATAGTTTGCGTTGCGCCACGACTGGTAGCCGACTTTGCGACCCCATATCTGCCACACCTTGAAATTCTGCTGCTGCGAGCCTGCGCTTAATAGCTCGCTATAGTGATCTATACAGTTCAAAGCTTCGGCGGTGAGGCTATCGCGCACCTCAAACCAACGCTCTCGCAGCTGCGCGCGGAACGCTTCGTTCTCCATAAGATAATTACACCAGTTGACCGTTACATAGGCATCTTCATAGGTCTCGCCGACTGTTACCCAGTCGTTATAATCCTGATTATCAACATTACAGTTGCCGAACGCTAAGTCAAAATCCCAGACGGGCCCCATTTTCAGCTTGCCGCCGCTATCCTTATTTATATAGCAGCTTCGGCGAAAACAACTGTCGGTATTATAGGTGAGCTCGTGGATAATTATCCAGTCGCAGAAGCTTTTTACATCTATATATTCTTCATAGCCCTCGCCTTTTAAAATTGCCTGCTCTGCTTTATTCATATAGTCTTTGATAAAGTCTTTCTGCGCCTCGGTGACTTCTTCGGCATCGGGTCCTTTGAAAGTAATGAAGTTGACAAGACGGTTATCGGTATGGAAAAAATCAACGCCAAGAACATCGTCGTCCTCGGAGCCGCCGACTTCTAAAAGAAAGCCTGTATCGGCATCGGGGCTGTCTTTTTGCACGTTAACGCGGTCTTTGGCAATTTCGGGCTGCTCGCCGAAAGAATACACACCGCAGTACACGCCGTTTATAAAGAGATCTACGGGGTACTGAGTCGGCGACCACGCAAAGCTGTCAAGGGTATTGCTCAGGCGGCAGGCGACGGTGTTGCGCATAAGCGATTTATCGGAATAATTTGCAAGCAGCACCCAGTCTTTATCCTTATCGAGACCGAGGACGGAAGCAGCTTCATCGAGCTTTATTTTATACGGCTTTTTCTCCCAGCCCCAAGTGGAATGACCGCGACCCCTTATTCTGCCGCTGACGGAGGGGATACTTTCAAAGCCTTGTGCGCCCGTGCAGTCTACGGAAAATGTCATATCGGAATAGGCGTATCTGTCGATAGCGCTTTTGTCTTTGATGCCGTCAAGGTAGATATTTACTATCGGCAGTTTATAGACGGTGCGCGAGGTAGTTACGGTATACTTTTGCTTTAAGCCGTCCTCATCTGTGACGACGATATAAGACAGCTTGGTAAGGTCTGTAGAGCCGCTTTCGGTGAGCGCGCCTTCGCTGAAATAATATTCGCCGCCGGTTACGGAGATATCTGTGATACAGTTTTGCAGGGTATAGATATCTGCGTAATTATCATAGGTTATATTTGCGCTGACGGTGAAGTTTTCGTTGTCTATGGTGTATTCTACAGGGGAGAGCATTGTGGGGTTCTTATCCGAAATGGCGAAGCGTTCAATGCGAGCTTTGCAGTCGGGGGTAAATTCGGGCTTTGGCGGCTGTGTAACTTCGGGGGTGGTGGTCGTTGTAATACTTGTCGTTGCAGTGGTAGTTGCGGTGGGAGCGGCTGTTGTTACGGTAGCAGCAGTGGTGGTTTCTGCGGTTTGCTTTTGGGGAGCAGCACATGATGAGAGCATGAGCGCGGCTGCTAAAGCTATGGCAAATGTGCGTTTTTTCATGTATACCACCTCTTGTTGAAATACAATTTACATTATTTTATTATAAGGCATACGGGGTGAAAAGTCAATCGGCGAATTTACATTCATACATTTAATTTATTCCTAAAAAAATTACGAATTTTTGGGTGGAAAATTTGTTGACAAAGGAAATGAAATATCTTATAATAATATTACCGTAAGTTAACGGGCGGCGGACGATACACAAAAAACTCTGCCGCTAAAACGAGGAGATGATATTATGAAACTTATTACAAGGGCTATCTCACTGACGGCTGCGGCTGCGATGTTTTTATCTGCGGCGTTTTACGGCTCTGCGCCGGGCGAGATAGATGCTTATTCCGCTGCGGCGACCGAAGAAGGCACTGAGCGGTATTTTTATTCTCAGCTGGGTGATGAGAGCAAGGTAATTTACGATGCTATGCAGCAGATGCTGGACGACGGCATTTTCAAGGCGGACGGAGACATGGATCTGACGGCAGGCAACACGCCTTACATAACTCAGGCTGAGGCGAAAGAATATCTGGCAGGAAATAAAGAACCTGTCTTGCTGCTGAAAGATTTCGGGGCGGCGAGAGACGCGTTTTACGCTGATCACGCTGATGTATTCTATGTAGATTTTTCGGCGCTTTCTGTAAGGGCTACGAGATCTGCGGACGGATACCACATATACCTTGGCAAGGGTCGCTACGACACATACTACACCGAAGGATTCACAAGCGAGGCACAGGTAGAGGCGGCTATAAAAGAATACGATGCGGTGGTATCTGATGTAGTGGCGAGGGCTAATGCTCTGACAGTTTCTGCTGACGAAAACCCGGAGGCTAAGAAAGTTGAATATGTTCACGACTACATAACAAAGCACACATCTTACAGGCTTGAAAACGCTTGCAAAGAGGGCAACGAGGCATTTATACGCACATCTTACGGCTCTTTGATAAAGGGCGAGGCTGTATGCGAAGGTTACTCACGCGCGATGAAAGACATACTGGACGAGCTGGGCATACCGTGCGTTCTGGTGAACGGCATATACAGGCACTCGGGCGATGTGGCTGAGCTGCACATGTGGAACAACGTTCAGATAGACGGCGAGTGGTACGGTCTTGACGCGACTATGGACGACCCGATAAACAAAAAGGCGGCATCTACAGACGGTATTGACGGATATGAGAGCCATGAATATCTGCTGGTGAGCGAGATAAAGATGAGCCAGCATCACGCGCCGAGCGGTGTTATGTCGGAGGCGGAATATAAGTTCAGCTACCCTATGCTGGGGATAGAGGACTTTAGTTCGTCAACGACTGATTACGGCAACGGTCTTGTTGTAAAATACAATTCCGACTCGCAGCTTGAGGGTGAAAAGGCAGGCGAATATCGCATAAGTTTCCGCGGAATGGGCTATGCAGCTGCAAAAGAGCAGGGGTATTATATGCTATGCCGTTTTTACAGCAGAGACGAGGAGACCGATGAATTTTCGTACACGAGCTGGTGCTACATTATGCCGGAGATTTATGGAAACACCGGCATGAAAGACAGCGACACAGAGCTTGTTCTGCTTATGCCGCATATTGAGTATATAGAGTACGGAATTACGGAGACTGCGCCTTCGGGCAACCTGCTCCACGGTGTTGTGCCGGATTCGGAGTTTTACGGCGACCCGTATCAGATGGTAGCGGTAACGGGTATGCTGCACAATATCAGCGGCACTTACAAGGCTCCGCCATACCCAAAAAAGAGCAGCCCGAGGGTTGACGGCTGGCTTGATGCGGCGGCAAAAGAGGCTTATCATGTTGAGATGACGTTTGATGATGAACTTATTGAGACGGGCGAGGGCGTAAGCCTTGTTATGACTATAGAAAACAAGGATCACAAGGTATTGCCGGGCGCGAAGTATGAACACTTTGAATTTGACGGCAAGGACACCATTTCATTCGACTTTACGCCTGACGGCTCATGGGCAGGCGACAACACACTATACCACTTCCAGCTGAAAGGCGTTGTGGGCAAGTCGAGCGGCAAAGAACCGATAGAATTTATATACGGCGCATCGTTCAGATGTGCGGTGTGCGCATACAGGTCGCAGGGATATTTCTGGAACGTATACGCGCAGCCGACGCTTATTGAAAACGGCGATCTTTCTACAGAAGGCTGGAAAACAAGCGACGGAGAGGAGATCGCGGAAAAGCTGAAACACCGCATGGCGCTGGTAGTTACATCGCCGACACATGAGCAGACCGATGAGATGAACGACCTCATAACCGATAAGGTCGGAGAGGGCAATTTGGTAAAAAGCGAGACCTTTAACATAAATCTTACCGTGTGCAAGGCGCAGGTAGTACAGACGGGTCAGGGCGTGCGAGTTTGCATGGGATTCCCTGACGGATATGATGCGAGCAGTCTTGAAGAAGGCACGACTTTCAAGGTATACCACTTTAAGAAAGACAACACGGGCAAAACTATAGGTGTTGAGGAGATACCGTGCATTGTTACGCAGTACGGACTGCTGGTGCTGTGCGAGTCGTTCAGCCCGTATGCGATAGCGGTAGTCAAGGAGGACAGCGAGGAGCCTGAGGAAAAGAGCGTTGTTGTGACATCGACAACGGGCGGCAATGTATCTGTAAAGGGCGCAGACGGTGAGATGTTCACGCTGGGCGATGAAGATACTGTTGAGATAACTATAACGGCAGATGACGGCAATGTTATCGACACGATAAAGAGTGCGTTTAATTACGCTGTTAAGTCGGGCAAATTCGGTGAGGAGAAAATGGTCATTGCAGTGAGCGGAAAAGACCTGACCGAAAACGGAAGTGTTATAAGCGTACAGTTTGCGGCTGCGGCGGTAAAGCAGGCGGAGGAAGAGAAAGGCGAACAGGTGATAGACATCGAGCTTATTGCAGGCGAAAATGAACCTGTACCTGAGCAGCCGCCGGAGGTCACTACGGAAACTACGGTGAAGCCCGAAGAGCCTGAAGAGACTACGTCTGAGACGGAGAAGCCGACGGAGACTACGTCAGAGACGGAAAAGCCTGAAGAGACTACGTCAGAGACTACCACTCCCGAAGTGACAACGCCGGAAGTGACTACGACCCCCGAAGTAACTACCACGCCGAAAAATACTACGACTGCGGAAAGAAACGATGGTGTTGCACCTGACAGCGGCTCGGAAGTTCCGCCAAAGACGGGTGACAATGCGGCGAGGCTTGCATTCGCGGCGGCAGGAATGATACTTCTGACACCGGTAATATGCGGCGACAGAAAGAAACGCAGGAGTGCGGAGTAGTACAAATTTCGTACAACAAATAAATAAAAAGGGAACGTCGTGAGGCGTTCCTTTTTTGTTTATGTGGGTTGGTAGGGCAAAAAGATAGGGTACAAGAAGGATTTGACATAATAATGGTTTTATGATATGATCGTATTGGAGATGATAATATGAAATTGGTATTTATTTTAGGCGATGCGGCGGTCGGAAAAATGACCGTGGGGCAGGCTCTTATGAAAATTACGAACTTGCGTTTGTTTCACAATCACATGACCATTGAACCTGTTATTGAGATATTCGGAAAGTTTGACATAAAAACAATAAGTGAACTGCGCGATCTGATTTTTAAAAACTTTGCGGCTTCGGACAATTACGGCATGATATTCACTATGATGATGGCATTTGACAGGCAGTCGGACTGGGATTACTTAGAGCATATAAAAAGTATTTTTGAGCCGTATGGCACGGAATTTTACTATGTTGAACTGATAGCTCCACAGGAGATAAGATTAAAGCGAAACTCGACCGAAAATCGCTTGAAAAACAAGCCGTCAAAAAAAGATATAGAAACTTCAAATCAAAGACTTATAGAAGATGATAAAAAATACAGGTGCGAAAGCTTTGAGGGAGAGATACCGTTTGAAAATTACCTCAAAATAGATAATTCGGACAAGTCGCCCGATGAAACAGCTTTACTTATAAAAGAAACTTTCATGCTGTAAATTGGGTGAGAGTACATAAAATTGGACATAAAAAGGGAACGTTGAGTGGCGTTCCTTTTTGTTTATGTGGGGTGGTGGGGACGGCGGTTGAGGCAGCAAAAACTTTTCGCAAAGGGTGACAGATTGTCCGTAATGGGGACGGCATTTTACTGCGTTTTTAGGTGAACAAACGGAGGAGAGCGCGGAGCATCGCGCTTTATAGAGGTGGGAGGGGAGCACTGTCGAAAAGTTTTTTCAAAAAAATATAGAAAAATTGATACAATTATGTTAATATATAATCAGATAGATAAAATCATGCAACAAAAGCAAAGGAGAAATAATTATGAACGGACTTATGCCAAAACCAAAAGAAAAACAGGTGGCTGCGGTGGTGGAACTGGAAGCCTGCCGCATTATGCCGAACAGGAGCCAGCCGCGGCGCAATTTTGCTCGCGAGGGGCTTGTGAGCCTTGCCAAAAGCATTGCGCAGGACGGCATTTTACAGCCGCTTACGGTGCGCAGGCAGGGCGAGGGGTACGAGCTTATCTCGGGCGAGCGCAGGCTGAGGGCGGCGAAGATGGCAGGACTGAGGTTTGTGCCGTGCATTATTGTTGAAATGGGCAACGAAAACTCGGCTGTGATGGCGATAGTTGAGAACTTGCAGAGGCAGGATCTTGACTATTTTGAGCAGGCGGAGGCGATCGGCAGGCTGATAAAAGAATTTGGCTGCACGCAGGACAAGGTGGCACTAAGGCTGGGTGTGGCGCAGTCGACGGTGGCGAACAAGCTGCGTTTGCTGAAGCTCTCGGACGAATGCAGGAGAGAGGTACAGCGGCTTGGTTTGACGGAGCGGCACGCGCGTGCACTGCTGAAGCTGGACAATGATGAGCAGAGGTTTTTCATGCTGCAAAAGATCGAGTCGGGCGGACTAAACGTTGAAAAGACTGAGCGAGTTATTGAGGCATACCTTGCGAAAGTGCGGCGTGAGGAGAGTGTGCGGCGGCGCTCGGCGGTGCTGAAAGACGTAAAGCTTTTTATAAACACTGTGAACCGCGCGCTGGAGACGATGCGTCTTGCAGGTGTGGAATGCGATGCGCAGGAGGTTCGGGGAGAGGGATACTTGGAATACAAGGTGCGAATTGCGAAGCCGTGGGGGGAGTAAGGGGAAGAAGCCTCGCAGAGGGTTCTTCTGCACTTGACCGACACTTGTGGCGGTCAATGTGTGGTGAAAAATGAATAACGAATAGTTTAGAGTTAAGATGAGGCTATTAGAGGTAAGAGGTGAGAGGTTAGAGGTTAGAAATGTTCTTGCGGCGTTAGCAGGGGCTTTTCATACCTGCGGTTCAGATAGAGGCAAGAAGTTTGGATTTGTTCGTACTGCGGATTATATGATTTTTTCGGGAGTAAAATATATACCGTTTCACAAAACAGCAAAAAGCGAATGGAAGAATATTCTTCCATTCACTCGAGGGGGGAAAGTACAATTATGTGGGCGAGTGGACGTGGAAAAGTATGGTGTTTATCTGTAGTAGCTGAGCGCATATCTTGCCCTATTAGAGGTTAGAAGTGAGAGGTTAGAAGTTAGAAATGTTCTTGCGGCGTTTGCAGGGGCTTTTTATTCCTGTGGTTCAGATAGAGGCAAGAGGCAAGATGTTTGGATTTGTTCGTACTGCGGATTATATGATTTTTCCGGGAGTAAAATATATCCCGTTTCACAAAACAGCAAAAAGCGAATAGAAGAATATTCTTCCATTCACTCGAGAGGGAAACGTTCAATTATGTGGGCGAGTGGACGTGGAAAAGTATGGTGTTTAGCTGTAGTAGCTGAGCGCATATCTTGCCCTATTAGAGGTTAGAAGTGAGAGGTTAGAAGTTAGAAATGGTTTTGCGGCGTTTGCAGGGGATTTTCATATCTGAGGTTCAGATAGAGGCAAGAAGCAAGATGTGCATTTTGAAAAGTATGCGCAAAACTGTAAAAAGCAACTTCTAGCCCTATTAGAGGTTAGAAGTTAGAAATGTTCTTGCGGCGTTTGCAGGGGCTTTTCATACCTGCGGTTTAGTCAGAAGCAAGAGGCAAGACGAGAATTTTTATAAGTATGCGCAAAGCTGTAAAAAGCAACTTCTAGCCTCTAATAGAAAAAGCCTCATTAGAGAGGCTTTTAATATCAATTGGCTTGCAATATCAGGTGGTTACGGCGCCTGCGTAGCGATCGCCGGCAGTATCATCGTCTGTGCTGCCTTCATCGCCGGTAGTATCTTCGCCGAGGGCGCCGCCCATGCTGCCCATGAGCTCTTCCTGATATGCGGCGAACTCTTCATCGGTCATCTCGGTCAAACCGTCAAGGGTGAACAGAGATTCATCTGCCTTTGCGGAGAGCAGGAACGGCATCTGCACGTCGTCTTGCTTTACAAGAACTACGTCCTCGCCGTCAAACACATACTGCATTTGAGTGCCCAGCTCGGTATTCTTCCATGTTTCAAGCACATATGCTTTGCCGTCTATTTCACAGTCAGCGCTGGAAACATACTCCATACCCTCAAGGCTGCTCATTTCATCTACGAGAGACAGACCGAGCTCTTCGGTGTCGGCTTCTTCGCCGGCAGGAGCTTTATAATACTTCTTGGCATCTTTGTCTATATAATAGCTGCCGTCGGGGTTGATGAACGCAGTCATCTTTATGCCTAATACGTCCATATCCATATAGACGTTTTCTGCATCCATGGATATTACTGCTATCATGTTCATGCCTTCCTGAGAAAGTTCATAGTCCATGGTGCAGGTCTTGTTTGTGGTTATTTCATTAACAAGCTTTTCAAACAGTTTTTCATCTGTCTGCTTTTCGGTGATGTTCTCGATAGTTACATCTCCGGGAAGCTTAGCGGCAACGCTGCTGCCTGATGCAGGTTTATCTGCTTCGGATGAAGTATCTTCTTCGGAAGAAGCATCAGCCTCGGAAGAAGTATCTGCAACAGAAGCGGTTGAGGAATCATCGCTCTTTGAGGAGCTGTCCTCATCGCCGCATGAAGCGAGCATTGTACAGCTCAGAGCCATTGCGGCAAGTAATGCGAGTATCTTTTTCATGTTTATTTACCTCCATAATATACAGAAAAGCCGTATGCCTTTCTTACCATATAATATAATAACACATTTCGCTGAATATTTCAACGATGTATCTGACGAAAAATATAAGTGTAATTGACCTGTGTTTAGTATAATTTACTAACAATTAGTCGCCCAGCACCTGTTTTTCGTACTCCTCTTTTGTAACGAGCGTGAAGTCCTCAGGCAATATAAAGTACGTTTCATCGGCGTTTTCAGAAAGTTCGTTTACGTTTACGCGCATGATTTTTTCGGTATCTTCATCATAGATAGCTATGAATGAGGGTGAGCCGTCTGCGGTATAGAGATAAACGTTATCGGGGAAAGTATACCGAACATAATCCGTATCTTCTAAAGATACAGCAAAAGTTTCTGTAACTGCCGAAATATCGCGCACTTTACCTATATAGTCCTCAACATCGGAGAGCATGGCGACTTCGTCGGCGGTGGTATACATATCTTCCTGATAGTAAAGTTTATGCTCGTCGTCAAGCTGATAATTTTTGCCCTGAGTACGCACTATTTTCACGCCGAGCAACCCTGCGACGTTCATTTCGGCATAGGCATTATCGCCGTCTTTTACGGATACCATAGGCATTTGGTAGCTCTCGCCGTCGGCTTCGTAAGTAAGCAGCAGATCTATTGTATAGCGGTCTTTCTGCAATACTGTACTAAGAAGCTCGAGCGGCTTAGTATCAATTTCAAGCTGTTCGCCGACGGTTTCGCACAGTGGGGCGGTGGGCTTGGGGGCTTCGGCAGCGATTGTAGTGGTGGTAGTTTGGGTAGGTGGGGTAGTTGTGACAGTTGTAGTCTGAGATGTGGTGGTCGCCTCGGTAACGGGGGTAGTTTCTTCTACAGCGCTCTCGCTGCCTTGTGAAGAACAGCCTGCAAGAAAACACAGGCAGGCGAGGGCGGTGGCATATGCTTTGGAAAGTTTCATAGTATTCACCGTTTATTATTGATCTACATCTTCATAATACTCGGCGGCGGTGGTTTGTGTAAAGCCGTCGGGTATCTTGAAATACTGCTGGTCGGCGGTATCTTCGATCCTGGTGAATGTTATGGTCATTATTGTGCCGTCTTGTTCTGCTGCAAGCATTACGGGCTTGCCTTCGCTTGCATACATATAGAGCGGCGCTTCTTCGACCACAAATGCATATCTTGTATACTCTTTGCCGTCAACTGTTACGGTATTTACCTGAGTATTATCGGGGTCGTTGCCCTCGCTGAGCATTTCTGCAAGACCTGCAAAATCGGTATCGTAGATGACTTCTTCGACTGTGGCAGGCTCGGGATCCTCAAAATACACTTTTAAGTCGTGGTCAATGGTGTAGGACTTGCCGTCTTTGCGCATATATGCCAAAGTGCTTTCTTCGCCCATGATACTATCTGTCTCGGCTGAGTAGGCGTTATCGCCGTCAACGACTTCTATAACAGACATAGTGAACGAAAATTCTTCCATTCCAACGCTCATTTCGGCTGCCATGGTATGCTTCCGGGCGTTGGCGATCTTGTCAAACATCTCAAACGGGGCGGAGTCAAACTCGGCAGTTTCGCCGACGGTCTCGTCAAGCGGTGTTGTAGAAGCAGGGGCTTCGGAGCTGTCGTCGGGCTGAGAACTGTCGGGGGCAGACGAATCTTCGGTAGAACTGTCTGCTTCAGAAGATGTGTCTGCTGTAGAACTGTCGGCTTCTGAAGAAGTATCAGCCTCGGAAGAGGTGTCAGCAACAGATGAGGTGTCAGCCTTAGATGACTTTGAGCTTGTGTCTTCATCGCTGCACGCTGCAAACATGGTACAGCATACTGCGAGCGATGCCAGAAGTGCAAGTAGTTTTTTCATGTGTATTCCTCCAAAAAATTTAATCATACTGACCGTACAGGTCATAATATTCGTCTTGTGTGAGCTGCTTGAAGCCGTCGGGAAGTTTGAGAAGATCTTGGTCGGCGGTGGCTTCGAGCCTGTTATAGGTGATAGCTGCGTTGTCCTCCTCGTCATCGGTATATGAGTCGGTAATGTATGTGGGTACGCCGTCTTTTGCATAGAGGGTGATGTTTTCTTCACCAAGCACAAAGGAGTATTTCAGGCAGTCTTTACCAAACAAAGTTGCTTTGCACACAACGGCAGATGAATAGCCTTCATTCAGCCAATCGGAATGGCTTTCAAGATCGCGAGAAAAAGCATAGATGACCTGCTGAACTGTTTTGGCTTCTTTTTCTTCAAAATAGGCTTTATTGTCATAGTCTATAAAGTATGACCTGCCGTCAAGCAGAAGATAGGCTTGCTTGGAAGATCTCTCGGCGGAGTCAGAAATCATGCTTGCATATGCGTTTTCGCCGTCCAGAACTTCGGTATAGGTGTCGGTAATATCCGAATCTACGGTGTTATCCTCTGCGGCGTACTTTTGGGTATAAGAAAAAGTATGGTGCTCAGAATGGGCGAGCTCGTCAAGCAGATCAAACGGGGCGGGATCAAAATCGACTGTTTCAGCTGCTTTTTCGTTCTCGCGTATTTCGGTAAAGGAAGGAACTGTGGGAGCTGTCGGTTCGTCAGCGGAAGATGTGTTGGCTTCGGAAGACGTGTCGGAACTGTCAGCTGCGGAAGAACTATCTGCTGTGGTAGTGTCCGCCGCAGAGTTATCTGCTGTGGTGGTATCGGCGATGGAAGAACTTTCGGCAGGGGAAGAAGAGCGGTCTATGTCGCTGTACGCTGCGAACATGGTACAGCAAACGGCGAGTGATACTATTAAAGCAAGCAGCTTTTTCATAAATATACCTCCAAATGCGTAAATTATATTTACGATATAATGATAACATATCCGGGCAAAAAGAACAATCGGCTAAATGCATAAAATTTTGCGGCGGTGGGTGAGGGGAATTAGTGAATATTGAATAATGAATGGGAAGAAGCCTCGCAGAGGGTTCTTCTGCACTTGACCGACTGCTTGCAGGCGGTCAACGTGTGGTGAATAGTTTAGAGTTAAGGTGTGGCATACGCCGCGTATTTTAAATTTTTATGTATCAACACAGATAGCGCGTACATTAGATATTTTTACACTCACCACATACCACCCAAAAGAGGCAGCTGACAGAATATTCTTCCAACGGCGTGAGGGGGTGGCGTGGTTTTTGGAAGCAAGAAAACTAGTGGCAAGAGGCAGAATTAGTGAATAGTGAATTACACTTGGACGACTGCAAATCAGGCGGTCAACGTGTGGTGAATAGTTTAGAG
>CANRPG010000017.1 GCA_947632425.1 uncultured Clostridia bacterium
GATTTGTCACTATGGATTTTCTTTTTTGAAAACTTTTACCCAGTGGGGTATTGCAACTTCATTTTACAACGCGCCTTTTGAAAATCTTTCTTGACAAGAGAAAATCAGTGTGATACAATTATATAAATAGGTGTGTTAGAGGCTTTCGCAAAATTCAACCTTTTGCGAAATGCGACTAGTATATTTTACTCAATTCACGAGTGCGCTGCAACGTGTACTAACGAGATCCATGAAAATACTATGTTATCCCGGTAAGCCGCAGGAGCCCCACCGCAATAACGCAAAATTACCGTCAGAATATAAAAAAGCGGAACAGTTAAAACTGCTCCGTTTTTCTTTTCACCGCAATTGTACAAAAATCGCAACAAAAAAACCGCCGACTAAATTTGTCAGCGGTTTTCGCCTATTCGATTGCCCGGCTGATCCTCACTTAATGAGGTCAGACATCAGCTGTTTATTTGCGCGCTTTCTTTCTGCGGTCGAAGTACAGCACCGCGAAGAGCATTGCGCCTAGCGCCGTAAGCAGCGTGCCCAGCATCACAAACCTGAGTGTGCCGCTGCCGCCTGCCGACGGCAATTCATACGGAAATTCGTTTTCAAAGTCAACTTGCGAAATAGGCGTCAGCGTGTTCACATTCGTTGCTGCCGAGCGCTGATAATGCCATTCGTCCTCGTCCAAACCGTTCGCGTTGTTGTGCGGCGTGTACAAAACACCGGACTGTTCAACTTCTGTAACTTGCCAATCGCCGTCAGGCAAGTCTTTCAATAAGGCTTTCTGGTTGTGCGTTAATTTTATTTCTACCGTAAGCGTATGAGTTGTTCCCTCGGTGGAATAGGTAAACGCGGCTGTTTGGTTTTCTTCGCTTTTAGTCCAATCCTCGCTTGTTGATTCACGCGTGTACAAATCGTACTTAATACCACTAACATGATCACTGATCCATTCCGTATCATCAGTTTTGATAGTAACGGTGAAAGTCCATTCGCGGCTTTCATCATCCTTATTTTTATAATTTGTTATTTCTTTGGTGATAGCCAGCGAGTTGTTATCGGCTGACAGCATGATGATTCCCAAGCGGTCTTTAGCATAATCGTCTGTGAAGTCTTCAAGCTTTGTATCTTCGGGATTATCTTTCAGATATTCTTTAACGCTTTCGCCTTTATTGCCGCTAGTGTCGCCCTTAACAGTACCGAAATAGAATGTTGCAGTTTGTGTGCCTGCGGTACTATCTTTTACCCTGTTGCTTTCGGCAATGTTTTTCTTGGAATAATCGGTTGTTTCATTCCAAATCTGATACTCGCCGTCTTTGGTATCTTTCGCCGCATCAGCGCTTACTGTGTAAACACTGTCAGGGAATCTGTCATAAGTGTAGCTTCTGGGGTCGTTGTCGATCTTAAGGTATTTGAAGTTTACAGTAGCACCTGATAATACATCAGTACCTATTTGGAATTGACCGTTTTCAAGCGAATTGTTGTCAGCAGTGTCACTAGAAGTTTTGATCTCATACGTACCGATAGGCAGGGCATTTACATCAGTATAGCCATCATCTTTTATGGATTTATATGCCGAGGAACCCGAATCATACACCCTAACTTCCTCCAGCTTAGCCCATACCTGATAGATCGTATTTTCTTGTATGGGTTCTTTGGGCAGAGATGTAGGATCGACCTTGAATTTAAGCTGATACTTTATGCCATTAGCATTAGCGCCTATCTCCGTGGTTGTATATGGCGGAGGGTCAATCGGGTCTACATAGTAACGTGTAGCTTCAAAGGTGTAAGATTTGCCGCTATTGATTTGGGTCAAAAGGTCGCTGGTGAGATACTTTCCGTCAATGAAAAGCTCAAGAGCAAGTGCGGCGTTTACAACATCTTTGGTGTAGGTGGTGTTTGCCTCGAGGGAATATCCGTCTGTACTTAGTACTGCATTACCATATTTGTAGTCTTCTTCTATCTGAGTATTGCCTACAACCGGCTTGTATCCAGTGTCCCAGTCATATGCGCCTTTATCGGTGATCAATTTATTAGATGCATCTGAAGATATTTGCTCTTTATCAAGGTCTGTGTAATATTTCAGTGCTTCAGCTTCTTCCATACCTATAATTTCTCCGCCACCGGGCAATGTGATATTGCCAACAAAGTTCCATTTTCCGCTGTCATAAGCCACAACAGGCTTGAATATATGCGTTTCGCTTACCATTGCTTTCAGATACTCGGAACGGTTGGTAAAGATCCATTTATTGTCGGCACTGCTGTCAATAAATTCATAGTAAGTATCGCCCTTAGTTGTATCGACCTTAAAGAAGCTATCGCTTTTACTTGCATCTAATGTATCTACAATAAAGTTTGCATCTTTAAGCACATCAGGATCAGTTATAGCTTCTTCCTGCAAAGGCGTGAACTTCAATTGCAGATTGTACTTTATCTGCTTTGTGTTCTTTACAACATAATCTATAGTTATGTCATTTATTGATTCACCATCTGAATTTTTTGTTTTCTGCTGTTCTTCCAAATTTGCTGTATCACGCGACCAAGTATAGGTAATAAAGCCTGTAACATCACGCAGATTCAGGTCTGTAAAATCAATTTTATTTTCTGCATTCCAGGTTGCGCCTGTGCTGTTTTCGATCTGTACTTTACCGTCATCTGTAACAAGTTTGCCGTCATTACCATATACCGGATTGGGCAGATAAATATACGGAACAGTAAAGGTTTTCGACTCGGTTTCTTTATCATTGATCTTCAGCCATTCATTCAGAAGATCGATCAGCGGCGTCTGGTCTGCCGTATTGCCATACAGCCTGTATGCGTAACGCTCGAGATACTGCAAATAGTACGAACCCGACATATAGCCGTCCTCGATATCGGCAAGCATCATTGTCGGCGATACTACTTCGCCCATGTAGATAACATCGTTGAGCGGTTTAGTATTTATCGGCAGCAGTCTGACATCTACCGTTACCCTCGGGAAGCCGCAGGAAGGCACGTTGATGCCATCGCCGTAAACTGCCTGCGAAACGCCATTGGCATCTATAGCGTTGATCTTTCTGTTGTAGCCCGAAAGGGTCTGCAAAGCCGCTCTTTCGCTGTAAGTGTCAGGTAATTCGCTATAATCTCCTGCGTAGCTTTGATACTCGTCCCAGTTATTCTTCATCAGTTCAAGCGTTTTAGTGCTGAACACCAGGTTTTCGCCTGCCTCGTTGCCGTTGGTGAGAATGTTATTGCCGCCGATGAAATCATCTTTAGCTTTCAGGCGAATAGTCGCGCTCCATACGTCAAGCTTTTTGTTGTCGGGAGCTTCCGTATTAAACGCTTCATCTTCCATAGGTATTACTTGCTTTGTCCAGCGCAGGTAGTACATATCTTTAACGTCGTCGTAGTATAAGTAGCCTGTGCCGATGCCGTCGCCATTAGTGTAGCCTTTGGGGTAGTTTTTGATATCAGTTGTAGGCTTGCGGTTTACCATGTAGCTGTCGCGCGGCGTATAGGCAAGACCTGTTGTGTTTTGTCCTTCTTTAGGGTCAATAACATTGCCTACGGCTTTGCCATTTGTAAATGTTGTTCCGTCAGAAAGCTGCAAACCTGTAACAGCATTTCCGTCTTTATCGGTAACGGTAATTACGCCGTTAGCGCCAAGGTGGTAAACGTTGTCGTTATTATCAACAAGGTCAAAACGGGGGTCAATGTAGTCCTGCACGGTGTAGTCATCGCGCGGCTGCTGAATATCAGCAAGTATCTGCTGGAAAGCGCCAACCGCGGTTTCTTCCAGGTTATCACTTGTAGGTTTGGTTATAATAACGTAGTTATCAATATCAGCAGAAGTTGGTTCAGTATCCGCATCGCCGGCAAGTGTTTTCAAAAACGCCTTTGCCTTATTAAATTCATCTTCATTGGTATCCTGCGAAATTGAACCTGTCGCCATCATAACGCAGTAAATGGTGTAGCCTTCTTCTTTAAGCTTATCTGCCCAAGCTTCGGCAAGGTCGCCGTCATATTGTATTATATGTGCATTTTGTCCAACTTTGTGTTCTTCATCTTTATAAGGATTGTTGCCTTCTGTATTTACATCATCTGTCTTTTTATAATTTGAGCCATTAGCGGTTATATTTCCAGCTGCATCAATGGTATTATCCTGCGTATTATCACGGCCGTCGGTGAAGATAATAAGGTACTTATCACGGCCGTCGGTGGCAATATCTTTGTTTTGATCCCCTCCGTCTGTTTTTACCATATTATCATAGAACGCCTTCAGACCCGTCCAAGTGTACGTGCCGCCTGTCATGACATAGGGATACTGACCGCTTGTATCATCGGGAGGAAGAACAGCCGTTTCACCTTCAGCGGGAATAAGGAGACCTTGCAGGAAAGTGTTCTTATCGGGGTCGGTTTTTCCCGCATTTTCTGTTTTACTCCTGAACTCCTGCACATTAGTTGACCAGTTAGTCCACTTCTGCATGATAAGCTCATCTAAATTATTGCCGGCTTTATTTGTGCTGAAACGAACGACCGCAGTATTTGTAAGGTCGGAATTCGTCGCGAGCTGCTCGTAGAAAAGGTTCAGCGCGACATTCAGCTTTTCGTACTTAGTAATAGAAGCACGGTATGTTGTATTGCCTTCTGAGTCTTTAATAGTTTTCAGTTCATTTTCCTGCTTCTGCATTTTGGCAACAAGGTCATCACCGGTTGGGTCTTCCGGTTCTGTACCTGCGTTTGTATATACAACAGAGCAGAAGGTACGGGGGTCGTATTTATAATCGTTGCTGCTTCTCTTCCACGACAGATCACCGGTACAATAAAAGCAGCGCAAATAACCCACGCTATCTACATAAAACTGTATGCTGCGTTCTATCGATGACGGCGTAAACTCTCTGTCAGTATCATTTCCGTTGATAAGATTATTATAAAGTTCTTGATAATGTTGAGTTGTTTTATCGGTATCAACACTATCATGTGCCGCCTGATAAACGCTGGGGATAGTGGCAACGCTTTTGTTGTCATCTTTGATATCTTCATATTTTTCTTTTGTTATTGTTCGCTTAGAATCAAGATCTCCAAGTTCTTTTGCACTCTCCAAAGCTACGCCGAGATAAAAATCATCTTTAATGCCAAGATACTGCTTACCGCCTGCAAGACAACCCGAGATATCAGTCCAATTTGAGTGCGAGTTTACATAATACCAGCCTGCGCGCTGCGATTCAAAAGGATTTCCTGCAAGGCTGGCGGTTATCTGAGCAACTTCTTTGCCGTCTTTTTGTACTGCATGACCCAAACCGCACTCATCTGTGCCAGATTTTATTGTAGGCTCACTCAATTTGCCATTTGCTAAACGGCTAACTTCATCTTCGGTAAGCGCTTCATCGAATATGTAAAGGTCGTCAATGAAATGCGTTGCATCTTCTTGTGAACCATTTTGCATTGCGCCAAGTAGGAATACAAGATCAGTTGACGAAATCTTATCTAATATAGCGATATTTGCACCAGACACTTTAGTTCCCTCAAGATAAGGTGTCACTTTATATTTTCCGTCACTAGTACGTTCAAAAACAAGCGTGCTTGTATACCATTTATCATTATTCGCTAATCCGCCTGTATAGTACATATACTCTGTTTGTTCGTCTGCACTTGGAGGTTTGCTATTAAAATCAGCTTGTTTGCCTTTTACTAAAGCCAAAGTACCACCAACTTTAGCAGAGCGGAAAAATTGATAATACTGATTTTTGCTTGTATCTTTATCACCCAAATAGAAAATGTTCCGTTGCGGCTGATCAGAAGAGAGAGAACTTGCGCCGCTTTTCATTATCTTCATTGAGATAGTAAAACCGTCGGTGTCATCTTCTATCTGCGGCACTACGTCAAGCATAATTGCGCCATTTTTCGCAGTTGTGTTAAGGTCTAAACCGCCATTTGCATATGTTGGTTCAACTATAGTGGGTTCAACTGCTTTGTCAACATTAAATGTATTGCCGTCTGTGGAATCTTTCATAAGTGTGCCGGCTTTAATTTCACTGCCGGTAGTAGTATTCTTCAGATTGCTTGAAAGTGGGAAATTTGCAACTGTATCAGAACCCGAAGTTATTACTAAATTTCTAATATGATTTTCGCTGATGTCAGTATATGTATTATCGTCAGCATATTGCGCAACTTCATTTCCACCCAATATTATATACAAATCATCGCTTATTTCCAATTCAAAATCATTTAAACTATTATCCGTTAGCTTACTTGAATTTGCTGTGCAACTGCATTTATATTTTTTACTGCTATCATCATATGTAAATTTCAAAGTACAATCCATCCAACTGCTCTCAACACCGGTTTTAATTGCACCTGACTTTTTTTGTTCAACTCCGTTATTAGCAACAACTCTAAAATTCTTAGCATTTCCTCCGCCAGTACTGTTTACATTACCTCTAAACAGAGAATAGTATTTGTCAAAGCTTGCGTTGCCTACATAGACTAATGGCGTATTATACTGATTAGCTCCATGTTCATCAAAAAATATAGAAAAAGATAATTCAAAACTTTTTCCTTTCAAAGACGAAATATCAATAACAACGTTGCCCTGTTTATCAGTGCTGTACAGATCAAGACCGCCGTTTGAATACGTAACAGGCACGCTTGTTACTGTGCTGTTGGGATCAATAACCGTATCCTGCATTACATACTTAGCAGAATTGCCGGTAACTTCATTTAACAGCGTTTTATTAAACGAATAGTAACCTATGGGCTTTATGGCTTCGGCGGGGTCAGCTCCCCCGTCCCAATAGCCCAGCGGCACAAACTCAGAAACCGATGAACGCGCCTCATAAACATAATACTTATAGCCGGCATAGCTTAATTTGCTGTCGTCGGTTTCGGTGGTTTTTAATATACAGTCTACAACGTCCTGTGGCAGGTAGCCGCCGTTTTTATCCTGAATTGCCGCTAAAACTTGGGTAGCATTATTTCCATAATCACTATAATCACTTAAATCTGTAATACCATATTTGTTTTTCAAATCACTAAGACTTATTGTTAATAATTTTTCATCAATCTCCAGCGGATCAAGCGTATCTACCGTCCACGCCATAGAGCCCGAAGCATCAAGTATCGTTGCAACGTCCACGGGGTTCTCGCCAACGTACCACGACTCCAGATTTACATCAAAAGTTCTGCCGTCGTCTAATGCCGTGGCAGTTTTGTTGGTGTGCAGGCCGTAGCCGGTGTTGTAGGCTGCGTTATCCGTTGTTGTATCCTGCTCAAGGTTATTAAAGCCCGTAGATTGCGCATACTTGCCCCTGTCATCTCCGGCATCGGCATACGATGTTTTCATGAACAGGTCGGCAAGGCGGTCAACTCCAACAGCAGAAACCAACAGCGCCGCCGCTGATGCCCCTGCAACAAGCCTTTTTGCTATTTTATTCATAAAATGTACACTCCTTCCGAATGTAATGGCAGTTTCCCAGCAAAGACGCTGAAAAATCTGCACTTTATCCCGCACATGGGCGGTAATGGGCTTTCGCCCCAAAAATGCTAGAAAATGTTTGTAAAATGGGCGCTTCTTTAGTGCAAACAGAAAGACCCTTTTATACAATTATAGCACGCGGCGGTCAAAGTGTCAAGTAAAAATTCTAAATTTCCGCGAGATTATAGTAAAATTTCGCACACGTTTTTGTGCAGAATATACAAAATCGGCCGCGAACTTGCCGCAGCCGATCTTTTTATTATATCTGACAATTATACTGCTATCAGCCCTTCATAGCCTCTTCGACCGCAACTGCACACGCAACGGTAGCGCCGACCATCGGGTTGTTGCCCATGCCTATAAGACCCATCATTTCCACATGAGCCGGAACAGATGAAGAACCTGCAAACTGCGCGTCGGAGTGCATTCTGCCCATTGTATCGGTCATGCCGTAGGAAGCAGGGCCTGCTGCCATGTTATCGGGGTGGAGGGTTCTGCCCGTGCCGCCGCCGGAAGCAACCGAGAAATACTTCTTGCCTGCCTCGAGTCTTTCCTTCTTATAAGTACCTGCAACGGGGTGCTGGAATCTTGTGGGGTTGGTGGAGTTGCCTGTTATTGAAACGTCAACGTTCTCTTTCCACATTATAGCAACGCCTTCGGTAACGTCGTTAGCGCCATAGCAGTTAACCTTAGAACGCAGACCCTCCGAATAAGCCTTGCGGAAAACTTCCTTAACTTCGCCGGTGTAGTAGTCCATTTCGGTCTCAACATATGTAAAGCCGTTTATTCTTGCGATTATCTGTGCTGCATCTTTACCCAGACCGTTAAGTATAACTCTCAGCGGCTTCTGGCGAACTTTATTAGCCTTTTCTGCAATACCTATAGCGCCCTCTGCTGCTGCGAAAGACTCATGTCCTGCAAGGAACGCGAAGCACTCAGTCTCCTCCTCAAGCAGCATTTTGCCGAGGTTGCCGTGACCAAGACCAACTTTTCTCTGGTCAGCAACAGAACCGGGTATGCAGAAAGACTGAAGTCCTTCTCCTATAGCTGCTGCTGCATCTGCTGCCTTGGTGCAGCCTTTCTTTATTGCGATAGCGCAGCCTACTGTATAAGCCCACTTAGCATTTTCAAAGCAGATAGGCTGAATGCCCTGAACTATGGTATAGGGGTCAAAGCCTTTTTCTTTACAGATGTCGGCACATTCCTCTATAGACTTGATACCGTACTGCTCTAAAACGGCAAGTATCTGCTTTTCTCTTCTCTCGTAAGATTCAAATAAAGCCATTGTTCGTTCCTCCTTATTCTTTTCTCGGGTCTATGAGCTTTGCTGCATCTGCAACTCTGCCATACTGACCCTGAGCTTTTTCAAACGCTGTATTTGCGTCGTCGCCTGCTTTGATGAAGTCCATCATCTTGCCGAAGTTAACGAACTTATAGCCTATTATCTCGTCGTCCTCGTTGAGGGCTATCTTGGTAACGTAACCGTCGGTCATTTCAAGGTAGCGCGGGCCTTTTGCCAAAGTGCCGTACATAGTACCTACCTGAGAACGCAGACCCTTTCCGAGGTCTTCAAGTCCTGCGCCAATGGTAAGTCCGCCCTCTGAAAATGCGCTCTGCGAACGGCCGTAAACTATCTGCAAAAACAGCTCTCTCATAGCGGTATTGATAGCATCGCACACGAGGTCTGTATTAAGAGCCTCAAGGATAGTTCTGCCGGGAAGTATCTCCGCCGCCATTGCTGCCGAGTGGGTCATGCCTGAGCAGCCTATTGTTTCAACCAGGCACTCCTGTATTACGCCCTCTTTTACGTTGAGCGTGAGCTTGCAGGTACCCTGCTCGGGAGCGCACCAACCGATACCGTGGGTAAATCCCGATATATCGGTGATCTGTTTAGCCTTTACCCATTTTGCTTCCTCCGGTATCGGAGCAGCGCCGTGAGCTGCGCCCTGCGCTACGGGACACATTCTTTCAACTTCGCTTGTGTAAGTCATACTGATAAAAACTCCCTTCTGATATATGCTGCGGATAGGTTTCCGCAATACATATATATTATATATTATTTTCACGTCTTTTTCAAGGGCTTTTGACAACTTTTTTCAAAGACTTTTTCTTGGCACCCAAAAAGCCGTGCCATAGCGTATTGCTAAAATACAAAAAGTATGATATAATTATATAAAATATGTATGGAAGTGAGTACATGGAGGACTTTATAAACGCAGAGTTTACCGAAGAAGAAGTATGCCGCATGGTAGATGAGGCGCGCGCCGAGATACGAAAAGAGCGCACTGACAGTCAGGCGGCAAAGCGCGGCTGGAGCTTTGAAAAGCTATGCGACGACATTGACGTTTGCATATCTCCCGAACACCGCTTTGGCACAGATGCTTTTTTGCTTGCAGATTTTGCTGCCCCTAGGCACAAAGACTATGTATGCGACTTATGCGCCGGCTGCGGCATTGTGGCTTTTCTGATGATACGCGATTTTCAGCCCAGATACGTTGCCGCTTTAGAGATACAGCATCAGGCGGTGGAGCAGATGAATATATCATACGACAGGAAAAGCACTTTGCACATTGACATAATCGAGGGCGATCTGAAAGAATATAAAAGCGAAAAAGAGCTTGATGTGATAACCTGCAATCCTCCGTACAAAATAAATAACACGGGCATAAAAAACAGCAGTGATGCGGCTGCGGTTGCGCGGCACGAGATAATGTGCACCATTGACGACGTATGCAAAAGCGCAGCAAGAAATTTAAAATTCGGCGGCAGGCTGTGCCTTTGCAACAGACCCGAGCGTTTGTGCGATGTTTTATACGCGATGAGGCAAAACGGCATTGAGCCGAAGCGTTTGCGAACGGTACAGAAAACGCCGCAAACGCCGCCGTGGCTTATACTGGTAGAGGGGTGCAAGGGCGGAAAGCCGTTCATGACGATAGAGCCGCCGCTGTACACATCTGACGGGAACGGCGGTTACTCGGCAGAGATGAAAAGGATATACAAACTGGATAAATACGGTCTGGAGGGCATGATATGAAACTACTTGCGATAGACGGCAACAGCATACTTAACAGGGCATTTTACGGTATAAGAATGCTTTCAAACTCGAAAGGCATGTTCACCAACGCGATAACGGGATTTCTCAACATTTTTCTGAAAGAGCTATCTGAGGTATCGCCCGACTGTGCGGCGGTGGCGTTTGACCTGCCTGCGCCTACTTTCAGGCACAAAAAGTCTGCGGCATACAAGGCGAACCGCAAAGGTATGCCGCCCGAGCTTGCCATGCAGCTGCCGATAATAAAGCAGATACTTTCTGCTATGGGCATAAAGATAATTGAGTGCGAGGGCTTTGAGGCGGACGACATTTTAGGCACGCTCTCACGCATATGCGCCGAAAACGGCGGCGAGTGTTATATAGTCACCGGCGACCGCGACAGTTTGCAGCTGGTAAGCTGCAGCACTACCGTTCGTCTGGCGACAAACAAAGGCACTGTTATATACGACCCTGCGAAAGTAAAAGAGGTATACGGTTTAGAGCCCTTGCAGCTTATTGAAGTAAAGGCTTTGCAGGGGGATAGCTCTGACAACATATCGGGTGTTGCAGGAATAGGCGAAAAAACGGCTCTTTCGCTTATTCAGCAGTTTGGCAGTGTTGACGGTCTTTATGAAAATCTGGAGGGCAGCGCGCTGACGGCATCTGTAAAGGCAAAGCTTACAAACGGCAAAGAAAGCGCATATGAAAGCCGCTGGCTGGGCACTATAGTCAAAGATGCGCCTATACCGCAGGATTTGAGTGAATACGCAAAAAAGCCGCAGGATAATGCCGCTCTGTGCGATATTTTCGGCGAGCTTGAGATGTTTAAAATGCGCGAGCGTTTTGCAACGGGCTCACAAGGTGACACCGCTGCGGAAGAGCGCGTAAAGATTACCGATGCGCCCAAATTTAAGGTAAAGACTTTAGACGGCGGTGCGCTTGAAAAGCTGAAAAGCGCCGCAAAGCCTGTATGTTTTATCTTTGCAGAGGGCAATTTGCAGGTATTTTCGGAGGGTGTTATATTTGAAATCAGCGACGAGAAAACTGTGCTTGATTTTCTGGAAAGCGACTGCGAAAAATACTGCTTTGAGGGCAAGGCAGCGCACAAATTCGCGCTCTCTCACGGCAAGGCAGTAAAGAAACTGACCTTTGCGTGCGATCTTGCAGGGTATCTATTAAACTCGCTTTCTACCGAATACACCGTTGAGAATATGTGTCTGAAATACAAGGTAATGTACCGCTCTGACATGGCAGGATATGAGAATATTTCGTCGCTTGACGGGCTGTGCAGTCATCTGAAAGCGGAGATAAGCGGCAGCGGAATGGACAGCCTGTTTTATGATATTGAGTTGCCGCTGTGCGAGGTGCTTGCCTCAATGGAGCTTGCAGGCGTAAAGGTAAACGCTGACGGCGTGCGCTCGTTCGGCGAGGGGCTCAAGGGCGATATAACGCAGCTGGAGCAGGAAATTTACGACATTGCAGGACATGAGTTCAACATATCATCGCCAAAGCAGCTGGGTGTTGTGCTTTTTGAGGAGCTGCATCTGCCGTGCAAAAAGAAAACGAAGTCGGGCTATTCTACCAATGCCGAGGTGCTTGAAGAGATAGCCGACCGCTCGCCCATTATACCGAAAATACTGGAATACCGCACGCTTACTAAACTGAGCTCGACCTATGTTGACGGGCTTTTGAAAGAGATTCGTGCTGACGGCAGGGTACACTCCGTATTCAAGCAGACAGAAACGCGCACTGGCAGAATATCTTCGACAGAGCCGAATATGCAGAACATTCCCGTTCGCAAAGAGATAGGCAGGAATATGCGAAAATTCTTTGTTGCGGAAAGCGGAAATCTGCTGCTTGATGCCGACTACAGCCAGATAGAACTTAGGGTGCTGGCGGCTGTTTGCGGTGATGAGAACATGAAAAAGATATTTTTAAGCGGCGGCGACATACACACTTCTACCGCGGCGCAGGTGTTTGATATGCCCGAAGATTTTGTAACGCCTGAGATGAGGCGCGCTGCAAAGGCAGTGAACTTCGGCATAATTTACGGCATAGGGGCTTTCTCGCTCTCAAAAGACATAGGCGTTACGGTGGCGCAGGCTAAAAGGTATATACAAGACTATCTAAACAACTTCCCGAATGTGTCAAAGTACATGGACAAGGTGGTGGAAGATGCGCAGAAGCAAGGCTATGTTACCACCGTTTTTGGCAGGAGAAGATACATTCCGGAGCTTATGTCATCTAACAAAAACGTGCAGGCGTTTGGCAAGCGTGCGGCAATGAACGCACCTATCCAGGGCGCGGCGGCGGACATTATAAAAATAGCCATGGTAAGGGTGTACAAACGTCTTAAAGAAGAAAAGCTGAATGCCAGACTTATTTTGCAAGTGCACGATGAGCTTATAGTTGAGGCGGCAAAGGAAGATGCCAAAAAGGCTGCTAAGATACTGTGTGAAGAGATGAAAAAGGCTGTTACTTTAGATGTGCCCATTCCTGCGGACGTTGGCACGGGCGAGAGCTGGTATGATGCGAAGCAGTAAAAACTATTGCAAAGCAGAAAAAAGTGTGATATAATATCATTACTATTTACTTTCAGGGTGATCTTATATGAATGTTACTATAAAAGATGTTGCCAAGGCTGCAAACGTTTCGGTGGCGACCGTTTCAAGGGTGCTCAACGGCAGCGCGAGCGTTTCTAAAGAATCAACGCAGAGGGTGAACGATGCGATAAGAGAGCTGAAATACAGCCCGAACTTTCTGGGGCGCAACCTTCGCAAATGCGTTACCAACAGGATACTTGTAATTCAGCCGTCGTCGGATCATTCGCTGTATGCAAAGATAATTGCAGGCATGAGCGACGAAGCAGAGAAGGTGGGCTTTGACATAGTTACGGCTATCTCAAATGGCAGCAGAGAGTCTGAAAAGCGGCAGATGGACATGCTTTACAACCGCACTGTTGACGGCGCGGTGCTGCTGGGGACTTCTCTTGACAAGGACACGATAAACAGCATTGCGGAGAACTTTAACATTGCGCTTTGCTGCGAGAGCGTTCACGGGGCTGACGTGCTGACTGTGGTTGTTGACGACGAGGCAGGCGGCTATGATGCGACCACGGCGCTTATCAAAAAAGGTCACACAAAGATAGCTATGATATCGGTGCAGGGTGATGTTATATCTTCGGGCTTGCGTGAAAGGGGCTACAAAAAGGCGCTGAAAGACCACGGCATTGAGCCGAGAGAGGAATACATCTGGCACGGCGAGTATGAATATGAAAACGCCGCTGCGGCGACTGAGTATTTTCTTTCGCTGCCCGACAGACCGACCGCAATTTTCGCGGTGTCGGACAATCTGGCGGCAGGGGTAATAAAGACCGCCGCGCAAAGGGGCATAGCCGTTGGCAAAGAGCTTGCCGTGATAGGCTTTGACGGCATTACATGGTGCGAGAGGTTTGTGCCGTCAATATCAAGCATAGCACAGCCGTGCGAGGAAATGGGCAGGCTGGTGGCGCAGAAGCTTATTGCGAACATCACCGAGGGCGCGAGCGACAAGGGCAGATACACGCTGAAACACAGCCTGGTTCTGAGGGAATCCACGGGCGACTGAATAATAATAAACCCGTCGGAGAGAAGATCCTCTGACGGGTAGTTTGTATATAGTGGTCTTTTTTCGCGCTTTCGCGCAGCCTGCGGAGCTGTTTAAAGCCTTCTGTACTTCGGTAATTCCCTCGTTTTGAGTGTGCTAATACTTCGACGCATTTTATTTGTTAAGATTTTTTCACATTGTACGGCGTTCCATAATGGAACGCGGAAAGTTTGATATGGCTACTACTTAGGGAACGCCCTCTCTTGCAGGGCGTAGCGTTCCCTTTGGGAACGCCCGAAGAATTATTTCGCCCCCAAAAATTAAAAGCGAAATAATTCTTCCCCCCGCGGTCGTTTACGACCGCTGCACCCATTTGCGGAGCGCCTGCCGTATGGGGCTTTCGCCGTGCTGCGGCAGCGTGCGCAAGCGAACGCAGGCGACGAGGGTTTCATCGGCGTATGCTTGCATACGCTACGACCTTGACGACCCTTTTGAAAAAGGCTTGACCGAAAACTTTTCCTTTCTTGACAGGGTTTACGACTATTGATATTAAACGGACTATGCAAAAGAATTACGGTTTCAGAATATGCGAGCTTTCGAGCATATTCTGAAATAGCCGCCACACTTTCGGCGGCTAAGTAATTCTTTCATTGTGGCTTGGAGGCTTTAGCTGACAAGACACTGCGCTCCAGCAGGCTTGCTGCGAAAGCAGCAACATTATTACGCGCAAAAGTTGAAGTTACATTTTCTTGCCTCTTAATCTCTTGCTTCTGACAGCAACCTTTACGACCCTCAGTTACGTATAAATATATACACCGCATACGCAACATACATCAGCAGGGCGAAAATGCCTTTGGGGCGCGAATATTTGTCCTTTCTGAAAAGCATCAGCAGCATTATTATGCTGACCGCTGCAAGTATCGAGAGGTCTATGACAGACGATAGCCTGACGGGCACGGGGTTGAGCGTTACCGAGAACGCCAGCACGAACAGCAGGTTGAATATATTCGAGCCGACAACGTTGCCCAGCGCGAGACCGTTCTCCCCTTTCGCAGAGGCGACTATCGAGGTCACGAGCTCGGGCAGCGATGTGCCCATTGCTATTATTGTAAGGCTTATAAGCGTCTGGCTCATGCCGAGTTTTTCAGCTATTACAACGGCGTTATCAACTACCATATCTCCGCCGACTACCACTGCCGCGAGACCTATTACTATAAAAATTATGCTCTTTACCGCCGAAAGTTTCTTGCTGTCGTCTTGCTCGGCGGTCTTGTTTTTCACGGCTTTGCGTATGGTCAGAAACAGGTACGCTGCAAAAAGCGCGACAAGTATCAGACCGTCAATGCGCGAGAGGCGTTTGTCTATACTCAGTGCAAGCACAACGGCGGTTATCACTATTGAAAACGGCAGGTCAAATCTCTTTATATCGCGCTCGACAGGCATTGCCGAAATTGCGGCGCACACGCCCACCACCACGAGCAGGTTGAACATATTCGACCCTATTACGTTGCCAAGGCATATCTCGTTGCTGCCTGCAAAGCCTGCGGATATGCTAACCGCGGCTTCGGGTGCGCTCGTGCCGAACGACACCACTGTAAGACCTATTATAAACTGCGGCACTTTAAGTATTCTGGCAACGCTGCCCGAGCCGTCAACGAAAACGTCTGCGCCCTTTATAAGCAGCACAAAGCCGACTATCAGCAAAATGTATTCCATGTTTTTTAAGTCACTCCGAAAATTTATTGTCAAAGAAAATTTATTATCAAATCTTATTGTAGCACATTATAAAATATATTGCAAGAAATTTTTCAAAAACACTTGCTATATTTTTATGCAGGTGCTATAATATAATTAAGAATTGTATTGCACACAATGAAAGGAGTAATTCTATGATCTACAATGATTTTCAAGGCATGAAGATCTCAGCTCTGGGCATGGGAAATATGCGCCTGCCCACTACTGACGGCAACGATGCGCACATTGACGAGGAGCGCGTTGCGAAGATGATAGACACCGCCATGAAAAACGGCGTGAATTACTATGATACCGCATGGGGCTACCACAGCGGTCAGTCGGAGATCGTAGTCGGCAAGGTGCTTAAAAACTACCCTCGCGAAAGCTTTTATCTTGCGACGAAGTTCCCGGGATATGACAACTCGAATATGCCGAAAGTGAAAGAGATCTTTGAAAAGCAGCTTGAAAAATGTCAGGTGGAATACTTTGATTTTTATCTGTTCCACAACGTTTGCGAATCGAATATTGACGATTATCTTGACCCGAAGTTTGGCATTTTTGAATATCTTTACGAGCAGAAGAAAAACGGCAGGATACGTCATCTGGGCTTTTCGGCGCACGGCAACTATAGCACCATGAAGCGTTTCTTAGATGCTTACGGAGAGCACATGGAGTTTTGCCAGATACAGCTGAATTACCTTGACTGGAAGTTCCAGGACGCCGAGAAAAAGGTGCAGCTTTTGAACGAATACGGCATACCTACGCTTGTTATGGAGCCCGTAAGGGGCGGCAGACTTGCATCGCTTTCAGATGAGGACAATGCGCTTTTGAAGTCTTTAAGACCTGATGAGAGCATTGCGGCGTGGGCGTTCAGATTTGTGCAGAGCCTGCCGAATATTGTCACTGTGCTTTCGGGTATGTCAAACGACGAACAGGTGGCTGACAACCTGAAAACATTCTCGGAAAGAAAGCCGCTGAGTGACAAGGAAATGGCTGTACTTATGTCTATTGCAGACAAGATGATAGCTGAAAACGCGCTCCCCTGCACTGCCTGCCGCTACTGCACAAGTCACTGTCCGCAGCAGCTGGATATACCAAATCTTCTCGCGCTTTACAACGAGCATTATCTCACTCGCGGCGGATTTATAGCGCCTATGGCTCTTTCAGCTCTGCCGCAGGAAAAACAGCCCAGCAGCTGCATAGGCTGCCGAAGCTGCGAAGCGGTATGCCCACAGCAGATAAAAATATCCGAAGCTATGAGCGATTTTACCAAGCGTTTGCAGTAATACATACATAAATAATATATACGGAGGTAATGAATATGTCAACAACAGCTATAAGCAAAAAGAGAATTTCTGTTACGGCGCAGTTTATTTACGCTGCGGCGACTATAATAGCGGCTGTGGTTCTGCCGCAGATATGCCACCTGGCAGGCGCGGCTTTGCACATGGGAACATCGAT
>CANRPG010000018.1 GCA_947632425.1 uncultured Clostridia bacterium
CACCGAAAGCACGATTTCTTCCAGCCGCTTATCGTATGTAACAAGCTGGTTCGCCATTGCCACATAGCCCTCGCAGGATGACGGGTCAACGCCGCTCAGCCTTCTGCCCTTTACCGAAGTTATCGGCAGGAATGTAGCTCTGCCTATTTTTTCTTCTTTAAGAAAGCGAATGCACCTTTTGGCGGTGTCTTCATTTTCAACGACTATATTCTGAATTGCCGCTCCCAAGGCGGTCTCTATAGCTGTAGAATACTTCTGCTCGGTGGTGACAAGCTGCGCCAGAGAGCCGAGCACGCCGCTTATTCTTCCCTGCTTTGAAGCGTTCATCACCTGTTTTACGCTTCTTGAAAAACCTTCCATAGAGTTTTCAAGGTCGCTGAGTATTTTAAGCCTTTGCGCTTTTTCACGCGCGGAGCTGTCGCACTTGTCATACTCGCTTTGCACTTTTGCGAGCTCTGCCTTTTTGCTGCCCAGCAGCATGGTGTAGCCATCCAACATATTCCTGGCTTCGTCAAGCTGATTCTTGCTGTCAAAAAGTGCCTTGTCAAGAGCCTTTTTCTCCTCGGTGCGCCTCTCGTATTCTTCCTGCGCGCTCTTTTTTTCTTCAAGAAGGCTGTCGCTTTGCTCTGCTATATCGGCGGCGGTGTTTTTGCAGTTTTCTATAATGAAAGAAAGCTCCGATGAGCGCATATACAAAGCGTTTATCTGCGCTGTCTGCTCGGTTTCTTCCTTGCGCGCATCGCTGTCGCGCTTTAGTATCTCGTCAAACTCTTTCTCGCAGCCTGCAATATCGCCGTCAAGGGTGTCTATATCACTTTGAGCATTCGCAGCTTCTTTGAGTTTTACATCATGCTGCGCCGCAAGTTTGTCTGCCGAAAGAAACGATTGCTCTATACGCTGCCTTATATCTTCAATACTCTCGCTTATATGCGAAATATCGTTCTCTAAAACCGCCGTCTGCGACATTGCCTGAGAGCTTTCAAGCTCAATGTTATGTATCTTTTCGCGAAGATCTTCAATATCGCCGGTGCACTGCGCGGCTTTCATAAGGTTATCCTCAATGCTGTTTTCAAGCTCCTGCGCTTCTTTGCAGCTGTCTGCATACTGAGAATCAACATCTGCCAGCCGCTGCGCAAGCGTATTTACCGCATCTTTCATCTCGTTAAGGCGGTGCACCCACACGGAAATTTCAAGCTGCTGTTTTTCGTCGTCAAGCACCTTGAAAGCCTTCGCCTTTTCAGACTGCGCTTTCAGCGGTTCAATTCTGCTTTCAAGCTCGCCTATAATATCTGTAAGCCTTAAAATATTATCTTCTGCGGCAACAAGCCTTTTCTCCGCCTGCGTCTTTTTATACCTAAATTTTGAAACGCCTGCCGCTTCCTCAAATATCTCACGCCGCTCGCCGGGTCTGCCGGAGACTATCTCTGCAATTCTGCCCTGACCTATTATCGAATAACCGTCTCTGCCAAGACCGGTATCCATAAACAGCTCGACTATATCTTTCAGCCTTACCTGTTCACCGTTTATTATATACTCGCTCTCGCCGCTGCGGTAAAGCTTTCTTGTCACCGAAACAACGTCGTTTTCAACGCTTAAACTGCGGTCGGCATTGTCAATATTCAGCGTTGCGGCTGCAAAACCAACCGCCTTGCGCTTTTCAGTGCCGGTGAAGATAACGTCCTCCATTTTGCCGCCGCGAAGCGTTTTTGTAGACTGCTCGCCCATTACCCAGCGCATGGCATCGCCTATATTGCTCTTGCCGCTGCCGTTAGGACCTACAACGCCCGTTATGCCCTTGCCGAACTCCAGTTTTACCTTGTCGGGAAAGGATTTGAAGCCTTGTAATTCCAAAGAAATAAGCTGCATCTGCTCACCGCCGTTCTTGTATTTTAACTTCCTCTGTCTGCTCATTATCACAGACGATCTTTATATATATGCCTTTTTTCGCAAAATATTCTGTATTGCTTTTTTTATGACCTATAGCCTTGCTTAAATTTTCCTGCCGCACCGACAGAACCGCTTCGCCGCTTTGAATATCATTTTCCAAAAGTATCTTTTCTATCTTTTGCTTGTAGATCTCGCTTTCGCAAAGCTCTCTGAACGCCTGATGATAGTACCCTGCGACCATATCGCGCTCTACAAACTCGGAAGAATGCAGACCGCACTTTATAACACGTATGCCGTTTTCTTCAAAAAGCGTCAGAAGCTCGGCGCACAGTTTTACCATATCTTCAAAAGGCGAAAGAAGGTAGTCTCCCTGCAAAAAAAGCTGCGCTAAGTACGTTCCTTTCAAAACTACGGTCGGGTATATCCTCACGGTGTCGGGTGCAAGCTGTACAATTTTTTGTGCAGTTGCCATATCGCTTTGCAAGGTGCTTTTATACAGACCCGTCATCATCTGCAAGCCCAGCTCAAAGCCGCTTTGCTTTATAAGATATGAAGCTTTCACGACATCTTCGGCGGTATGACCGCGCTCATTTGCAGAGAGCACTTCGTCATTCATCGACTGCGCGCCCAGCTCTATTGCTGTAACGCCATATTTTTTTAGTATCTGCAAAACTTCTTCATCTATATAATCGGGGCGGGTAGATACGCGTATACCGCAAAATTTACCGCTGCCGACAAACTCACTTGCCGCCTGCAAAAGCTGTATCATATAGCCTCTTGGTATCGCTGTAAAACTGCCGCCGAAAAATGCTATCTCGGTATTCTCAGGGTGCTTTATCTGCTTCAGCGCGCCCTCGCACACGGTTTTTACTTCGTCTGCGGTGGGGGCTTTCTGCGTGCCGCTTATTGTGTGCTGGTCGCAGAACGCGCACTTATGGGGGCAGCCGATATGCGGTACAAAAATCGATATATTGTTATGTTTGGTCATACTTATAGCCCATGAGCGTAAGAGCCTCTTTTGCTGCCTGCTGTTCCGCGCTTTTTTTAGAAGGACCGGTGCCCGTGCCTATGACGTTTGAATTTAGCATAACGTTTACGGTAAACTTCTTGTCATGCGCAGGACCGCTCTCGGCAGCAAGGACATATTCTACCCTTTCTTCGGGGTTTTTCTGAACTATCTCTTGCAGCCTTGTTTTATAGTCGCAAAAAGATACATTCTCGCGGTGGTGAAGATCTTTCGGCATAAAGCGCAGAATATGCTTTGCCGCAGGCTCCATTCCGCCGTCAAGGTATATAGCCGCTATGACCGCTTCAAAGGCATCGGAAACTATTGAAGGGCGATTTCTTCCGCCCGAGTTTTCCTCGCCTTTGCCCAGCATTATATGCTGACCGAGGTCTATTTCCTTTGCAAATTCAAAAAGCGCTTTTTCGCACACAAGCGATGCTCTCAGCTTTGAAAGTTCGCCCTCGGGCATTTTCTGCTCGTGGTGAAAAATATAGCTGGATACGACTATTGACAGCACCGAATCGCCCAGAAATTCCAGCCTTTCGTTGCTTTTTCTGCCGCTTTTCTCATTCGCAAAAGAACTGTGCGACAGCGCCTCATACAAAAGCGCCTCGTTCTTGAAATGATAGCCTATCTTCTCCTGAAACTGCTCTAAATTGCTTTGTTCGTTCATAATATCAGCTCCGATAATTTACTGCTCTATATTTGCTTTTTCTTTCTGATTCAAGGCTTCAAGCTCTTTTTGCATGGCGTTTATAACGTTGCCCTGCGTGAATTTCTTTGCCTGACGAACGGCGTTGAATATGGCTTTTTCGTCAGAGCTGCCGTGTGCTTTTATAACGGGTCGTTTAGTGCCAAGCAGCGGTGCGCCGCCGTATTCTTTATAGTCCATGCGCTTTCTGAACGCCTTGACATTTTTCAGCATGAACGCCGCGCCTATCTTTGAAAGTATACTGCTTGTAAGCAGCTTTTTCAGCTCATCGCCGAAGAACTTGCCCATGCCCTCGTAAAGTTTCAAAAGCATATTGCCGGTGTAGCCGTCGGCTACTACAACACTGCACTCGCCTTTTGGCAGGTCGCGCGATTCTATATTACCTATAAAATTAAGCTGAGAATCTTGCAGAAGTTTATAGCTCTCGCGCTCGAGCTCTCTGCCCTTTGATTCCTCCGCACCTATATTTGCAAGACCCACCGTAGGCCTGTTCACCTTCATGACCTTTTCCATATAGATACTGCCCATTGTGGCAAACTGCACCATTGTATCGCCATTGCAGCTCACTTTTGCGCCGCAGTCAAGCAGCATAAACGGCTGTGTGGCAGTCGGCAGAAGTGTTGCCAGCGCGAGCGGCACGCCCCTTGTAACGCTCTTTACATAATACTGCGCGCCAACCACGAGAGCTGCCGTTGAGCCTGCCGATACGAACGCATCGCCCTCGCCGTCCGCGACCATTTTTAAACCTGCTGCCATTGAAGAATTGCTTTTAGCGCGGCAGACCGCTCTGGGGTCGTCGCATATCTCAACTACATCGGGCGCATGGCGTATTGAAATACCGCTTATATCGAGCCCGTTTTCCTGCGCGCAGGTTTTTATTTTTTCTTCATCACCCGTAAGCGTTATATCTACCTTGAGATACTCATGCGCTTTAAGCGCGCCTTTGATTATTTCGAGGGGTGCGTTATCCCCACCGAATGCATCTAAAACTATGTTCATTGTCAACACTCCTTTTCAGCCTGTTGTATGACATTTTCAAGCTCTTTCAGACCACGCTGCGCTAAAAGAGCGTACCTTTCCTGTTTGTTTTTCACCATCTGCGAAAGCGGCGGCAGTATACCCATATTACAGCCCATAGGCTGAAAGTCCGTCACGCTCTCGTCGCTCACATATCTGCAAAGACAGCCCAGCATTGTGGTCTGCGGCAGTTTCAACTCACTTTTGCCAAGCAGTCTGCGTGCCAGTGAAAGCCCTGCATAAATGCCGCTTGCCGCCGATTCTATGTACCCCTCAACGCCCGTTATCTGTCCTGCAAAATAAATATTATCGTTATTTTTCATACAGAAATGCTCGTCGAGAAGTTTTGGCGAATTTATAAAAGTATTGCGGTGCATAACGCCAAGCCGCAGAAACTCGGCATTTTCAAGACCGGGTATCATAGAGAAAACGCGTTTCTGCTCGGGAAATTTCAAATTTGTCTGAAAGCCGACTATATTATACATACTGCCCTGGGCGTTTTCGGCTCTCAGCTGCACGACCGCATAGGGGCGTTTGCCTGTTTTAGGGTCGGTAAGACCCACGGGTTTGAGGGGCCCAAAACGCATGGTATCTTCGCCGCGTTTTGCAAGCACTTCTATAGGCATACAGCCCTCGTATACTTTGAAGCCGTCTTTAGAAAAATGCTCTTTGTCAAAGTCGTGCAGCTCTGCGCTTTCGGCAGAAATAATAGCATTATAAAACGCCGTATATTCGTCCTTTTCCATGGGGCAGTTTATATAGTCGGCATCGCCTCTGCCGTATCTTGCGGCAAAGAAAGCCTTGCTCATATCGATGCTTTCAAACGAAACTATCGGAGCGGCGGCATCATGAAAATAAAGATAGTCGCCGCACATTTTCTGTATGCTTTCCGCAAGCGGCTCACTGGTAAGAGGTCCTGTCGCGATTATTGTATAACCGTTTGGCACATCGCACACTTCCTGCGAAACGCACTCTATCAGCTCATGCGCTTTTATACGCTCGGTGACGAGGTCAGAAAACTTTGTTCTATCCACCGCGAGAGCGCCGCCTGCCGAGACTCTTGAAAGGTCTGCGCACTGCATTGTAAGAGAATTAAGCAGCCGCATTTCCTGTTTCAGCATACCTGCGGCAGAGCCTAATCTTTCGGCTTTCAGCGAGTTGGAACAGACGAGCTCCGCAAAGCCCTGATATTTATGCGCCGGCGAATATTTTATCGGCTTCATCTCAAAAAGTGTGACATTTATGCCTGCATTTGCAAGCTGCCAAGCTGCCTCGCACCCTGCAAGCCCTGCGCCTATGACATTAACCTTCATCGCCGTCTCCAAGCTGCTTTTCATAGCCGCAGCCCTCTTTATAGCAGACAAGCTTGCCGCTTTTGCCGCCCTTTTTGAACAGCGTGCTGCCGCATTTGGGGCAGGTCTGCTTTGTGGGAAGATCCCACGTCATAAAGCTGCACTCGGGGTTTTTGATACAGCCGTAATACTTCTTGCCCTTTTTGGTCTTTTTAAGAAGAATTTTATTTCCGCAGTATGGGCATTTGCCGTCAGCCTCGGTGACTATTTTGCGCGTATTTGTACATTCGGGAAAGCCCGAGCAAGCCAAAAACTTGCCGTATCTGCCCAGTTTTATTACCATAGGCTTGCCGCATATCTCACACACTTCGTCGGTCTGCTCATCGGGCACTTTTACGCGCTTGCCGTTCATGGCTTCTTCTGCCGTATCGAGCTCTTTGCTGAAATCGCCGTAAAACTTTCTCAGCATATCCACCCAGTCAACCGTGCCGACTTCAACGCTGTCAAGCTTGTTTTCCATTCCTGCGGTGAATTTCACATCTACAATATTGTCAAAATGCTCTTTCATAAGGGCGGTGATCACCTCGCCCAGCGCGGTAGGCTTAATCTGCTTGCCGTCGCGCTCAACATAGCTTCTTTGCAAAATGGTGGTTATAGTCGGCGCGTATGTTGACGGTCTGCCTATGCCGTTTTCTTCAAAAGCCTTGACAAGCGTGGCTTCTGTATACCTCGCAGGGGGCTGGGTAAAATGCTGTTCGCCGTCAAGCGAGCGCAGTTTCAGCACATCACCTTTTGCAAGCGGCGGAAGCTCTTTTTTCTTATCTTCGTCATCATCTTTAGTTTCTTCATACAACACGGTATAGCCGTCAAACTTCACCGAATAACCGCTTGCTTTGAACAGGCTGCCGTCTGCAATAATATCTACCGAAACGGTATCGAGCAGGCAGTTTGCCATCTGACTTGCAATAAACCTTTCCCATATAAGCTTATAAAGTTTATACTGGTCGGGCGTTACGCCGCTTTCTTTTACCCTATCGGGCGTAATGTCGGGGCGTGTAGGTCTTATAGCTTCGTGGGCGTCCTGAGCGCCTGCTTTTGTTTTGTATTTGCGCGGCGTTTCGGGCAGATAATTGTCGCCGTATACATCTTTGATATACTTATACGCCGCATCTCTTGCTTCGTCAGAAACTCTCAGGCTGTCGGTACGCATATAGGTGATAAGACCTATAGCGCCCACGCCTTTTATTTCAACGCCTTCGTACAGTTCCTGAGCTATCTTCATAGTTCTTTTTGACTGAAAGCCGAACCTTTTAGATGCTTCCTGCTGGAGCGTTGACGTTATGAACGGTGCGGCAGGTGTTTTCTTGTGAACGCTTTTCTTTACCTTATCTACCACATATGATGCGCCATCAAGTTTTTTGAGTATCTCATCAGCGCTTGCCTTGTCGGGCAGTGAAAGTTTGTCGTCCAGTTTTTTACCCTCAAAACTTACAAGCTTTGCGGTGAATACTTTCCTCGACGACGGCGACGAAAGCTTTGCTTCAATAGTCCAGTATTCCTGCGAGACAAAGCTGCGTATCTCCTCTTCGCGGTCTACTATCATTCTCACCGCTACCGACTGCACTCTGCCTGCCGAGAGACCTTTCCTCACCTTTTTCCACAAAAACGGCGACAGCTTATAGCCGACTATTCTGTCAAGTATTCGCCTTGCCTGCTGGGCGTTTACAAGGTTTTCATCTATACATCTTGGGTTTGCTATGCCCTGCTTTATGCCCTTTTCGGTTATCTCGTTGAAGGTAACGCGGTTTTTGTCGTGAAGGTCAAGTTTCAGTATCTGCGCTAAGTGCCACGATATAGCCTCTCCCTCGCGGTCGGGGTCTCCTGCAAGGTAGACTTTATCGCTCTTTTTCGCCTTATCGCGTATCTTCTTTATGATCTCCTCTTTGCCCTTTATGTTGATATACTGGGGCTGAAAGTCATTTTCTATTTCCACTCCGAACTTCGATTTTGGCAGGTCTCTTAAATGACCCATCGACGCCATTACCTCGTAGTCGGAACTTAAATATCTTTTTATTGTGTGCACCTTTGTAGGCGACTCAACTATTATCAGTGTTGACAACTGTTTTTCCTCCTGTCGTTGCCGATATTTATGCCAGCCTGAAACGCCTGCCTGCAAGGCTTACGACCAGACCGGTCATTTCAAGCGATGTAAGCTCGGTAAGTATCTGCGAAATATCCGTTTGCAGCTTGTCCGCAAGCTCGTCTGCCGCGCACTGAGATTTTTCAAGCTGCGCGATTATCTTCTGCTGTAGCTCACTCAGCGAAGACGTATCTATACTTGCTTTTTCTGTATGTTCTTCGTCGTTCTCTTTCTTCTTTGGCTCTGCCGCTTTTTTCTTTGAGGCGGCTTTCTTTGAAACAGGTCTGTCGGCGGCAAAGAACACGCTGGAGCTTGATTTATCCCAGTAAACATCGGTATCTTTCGTAAATCTGAGTTTATGCGCAAATTCAGAATAATATTCATAAAGAATATCGGTATGCGAAAAAACGGGTATCGCGCCATCTCGTATAAGCATTGCCGTGCCTGCGTAGTCGTCTGAAAAAACATCGGCAGGCGGCACGCAGAAAAGGTCTCTGCCCTGTGAGATAGCATGAGATGCGGTATTGAGTGAACCGCTGGCTTTCGATGCCTGCGTTACCAGCACCGCGCTGGACATTCCCGAAAGTATTCTGTTGCGCGCTTTGAAGCTCACCGGGGTAGGCTTTGTCTGCGGAAAATACTCTGATATAACTGCGCCGCTGCAGCTTATCTGCACTTTAAGGTCGTGCGAATCGGGCGGATACTCATACTCAACGCCGTTGCCAAGCACTGCGACTGTCTTTCCGCCGCCTCTTATTGCCGCTGTATGCGCCGCGCTGTCAACGCCCTTTGCAAAGCCGCTTATTATTACCATGCCGTTTTTGACGATATTTTCGCATATGCAACCGGTGACTTTTTCGGTATACTCTGTCATATTACGCGCGCCCACCACGCCGAGAGTCGGGCTGTTGTTCACAAAACCCAGATCGCCCATACTGAAAAGCACCGAGGGCGGATCGTATATATCTTTGAGCATCATCGGGTAGCCCGGGCTGTCGCAGCCGTAGACATTGATATTATGCTTTTCGCAGTAGCTTAAAATGCCTTCAGCCTGCTTCAGCGTTGCGGCTCTCGCGTTTTTAAGCTCCTGCTCGGTAAAGCCCTTGCTGTAGCCGCTCTGAATGGCATCATAAAACTCTTTTACCTCGTCAAAATCTCTGCCAAGCTGCCATTTGCGCGGGTTGGCAGGCCCGAAGGCAATAGTCAGCCACACCCAGTAGATAAGGTTATAGTCTGTCATCTGAACATCTCCCACAGCATTATTGAAGCTGCCGTTGCGGCATTGAGCGAATTTATTCTGCCGTGCATTTTTATTGTTACCGCGCTGTCGCACAAACTTATATGCTCCTGTGGCATACCGCTTCCCTCATTGCCGATAAACAGCGCGCAGGGTCTGCCAAAGTCAAACTCTGTTATACTCACGCCGCCGCTTATTACAGAAGCAACGGTCAAATACCCCAGTTTTTTCAGCGTTTTTACTACTCTATCAAAATCATTTTCTATATACACGGGCACGCGCATAATGCTTCCCATAGCCGCTCTCACGACTTTCGGGTTATACACATCGCAGCAGTTGCCTGTAAGAACAGTGCCGCTCACGCCGACTGCATCGCAGGTGCGCAGAATTGTACCTACATTGCCGGGGTCTTGCAGACCGTCAAGCACCAGCAGCTTACCACCGCTGTCTAGCGTTTCAATACTTTTATGGAGCATTTTTACCGTCGCGAAAACGCCTTGGCTGGAACGCCCCTCTGAAAGCCTTTGCGAAAGCTCGGGCGATATCTCAAAGCATTTGCAGCCGCACTTTTCCGCGAGTGTTTCGGGACTTTGCTCAAAATACTTTCCGGCTGCCTGTTTTGTATAAAAAAGCGCTGTAACTTCCGCGCCGCCTGCTGCGCCCTCGCAGAGAACATCTATACAGTTCCTTGCGCCCTCGACGGCAAACTCGCCCTGCTCCCTGCGCTCTTTACTGCTGCTAAAGAGAGCTGCCAGCTTTTTTATATTTACGTTGTCTTTAGCCGAAATATACATATCAAAATGCCCCTTGCGCACCGCTTTACGCGTGTTTTACAATGCCCATATATACAACAAAACACGCACAAGCCGTTAAAGATGTGCGTGTTGATATTGCATCAAAGGGCAGCCTTAGCCTTTTCAACTACTGCGGCAAAACCGCTGGGATCGTTTATAGCTATTTCTGAAAGCATCTTTCTGTTAAGGTCGATGCCGGCTTTTTTCAGACCGTTCATAAACGTTGAATAGTTCATGCCGTTGAGCTTGCAGGCGGCGGATATTCTTGCTATCCACAGCTTTCTGAAATCTCTCTTTCTCTGCTTTCTGCCGATGTAGGCATACTGACCGGATTTCATCACCTGCTGTTTTGCCATCTTGAAGTGCTTGCTCTTTGCGCCGAAGTAGCCCTTGGCAAGCTTGAGTGTTTTATTTCTTCTCTTACGAGTCATCATTGCTCCCTTAACACGAGCCATAGTCAATTACCTCCTGATATTATCTTTACTTTGTTTCCCTGACTAAACCCGCGGTTTATTTGTAAGGGATAAGACGTTTTACGTTCTTGAGATCCGCATCGCTTGCATATGCATCGTTACGCAGCGTTCTTATGCGCTTGTGACCCTTTGAAATGAGTCTGTGCCTTTTGTTTGTGTGCTGGAACTTTACCTTGCCTGTTCCTGTCACTCTGAAACGCTTTTTTGCGCCCGAGTGGGTCTTGATCTTTACCTTTGACATAAATTTATCCTCCTTAATTGTTTACTTAGAAGATTTGGGTGATACGAACATCACCAGACTGCGCCCTTCCATTTTGATAGGTTTGTCAACAACGCCTGCCTGCGCTACGGCTTCCTTGTATCTGTTCATCAGATCTTCACCCAGCTGTGGGTGAGCTACCGAACGCTTGCGAAATCTAACGGAAACTTTCAGCTTATCTCCGCCCGAAAGGAACTTTATGCCCTGATTTACCTTAGTCTGAAAGTCATGGGTATCTATGGTCGAGGACATACGTATTTCCTTGGTGTCGATGACCTTCTGATTTTTTCTTGCTTCCTTTTCGCGCTTGTCCTGCTCAAAGCAGTATTTGCCGTAATCCATGATCTTGCACACGGGCGGCTGTGCATTCGGGGCTATCTTGACAAGATCGAGATCCTTTTCGATAGCTATATCCATAGCCTCCTTCGCGGACATTATGCCCAACTGTGCGCCGTCGGGGCCTATTACCCTTACTTCCTTGTCACGGACTTCTTCGTTGATAAGCAGATCCTTGTTGCTAATAGTGCATTACCTCCAAAATAAAAATGAGCGAAACACGACCTGTTCACGCTCACGAAAAAAGCTATTTCTAGCTTGCATTCATATATCAGCCTTTTCACTGGCAAATGCCGCTGAAGGCGAGGGCGGAACAGCTCTGCTTTTTGTTTTCCAAAATATTATACACCATATTTTCCCCGTTGTCAAGTACCCTATGCAAAATTTTTCGGCGTAAAGATAGGTAATTTACGTACAACTTGCACAAAATTACAACGAAACTAACATAAACGCGCCGCCTGCTATCATTATTATCAGCCACAGCATTATCATATTATCAGAGAAAAATATCAGCATTTTCTTGGGCAGCGTTAAGTGAGTGCGCGAGCTGTTTATATTGAAGCTGAAATTCTGCGACGCTGCCAGTCTTGAATATATGACCAGCGAAAGCGCGATTATTATAAAGCACACTATGCCCTCGGCAAGAACGGCAAGGTCGCTGCGCGTATATATTTCTATAAGATCGAGGGCGAATATCAGCAGCTGCGCGCTAATTCTCATAACTATCGCAACTATTATAGAACCCGTTCTCAGCGTGAAAAGCGTTATCATTATGTTCATACAGAATTTGTAGCCTATAGACGACACATCGAAGGTACAGAACGTTCCTGCAATGCAGCATATCAGAAACGCGAACATATCGCCGAACTGCCTGAAAGTCTGCAAAATAAGACCGCGGAAGAGTATCTCTGTCAGCGCGGAGACAACTATACAGCTGCAAAAGCCGAACAGCGCGACCGACATAATATCATGCGAGTAGAGAAAATCCATTCGCAAAGCGTTTGTACCAAGACCGCGGTACACCACCGCCGCAACGTTGCCTGCATGGCGGCAGAATATTGTTGTCATAAGCGACATAACGAGCGCGCAGGCAGCCATATCGGGCATTTTTTTATCGGCGCGAGGAAACATTACGGCGCGAGGTATGCGTGCATCGAGCACGAAAATGAGTATAGGCATCAGGAATTTGAGCACCCTTATAGCGCATATAACGGCGCACATATAAAGCGGCACGTCGTATTTGTCAAGCGGCTGACCGTACATCACCTGCGTTACCGAGAGCGTTTCGCCTTTGGTGTACCTGCCGACGTATATATACTCTGCTATTGTGAACAGCAGCATTGAAAACATAGTCATCGCGACAAGCTTGCAGCAGCGTTTAAGCACCCGCTGCTCTGTTTCCTCGGGGGTCTTGCTTATAAAGCCCTGACCGTCAACATATGAATGCTCGCTCTTGCGCCTTACGAAAGAGTAGGCATAGCGGTTGTTGCCCGAGCTTCGCCAGTTGAGGAACTCATTATAATAATGCCTTGACTGGTTCTGATACTGTGCATTTTTTGCAACGTCAATATAGTCGTCGCTTTTTTCCTTGCTCTTTTTTATCTCGTCAACATCAACACTGAGATACTTGTCTGTATCATCTGTCATCACCGCGCCCCCTTTCGCTGTTATAAATAAGCTCTATCAGAAATGTCCGCTGTGTCCTCCGTGGCTCGTTCCGCTGTGACCTCCTCCGCCGCCCGAGCCGCCTGAGCCGCCCGAGCTTTTCGCGGTCTTGGAAACGTTGGAATAAAGATATGTATCCTGCGAGAATTTTTCTTTATAGTTTTTAAGATACTGTTTTGCGGCAGGCTTTGGCATAACGGTCTTCATCTGCCGTGTAAGAATAAACACCACTATGAGGGTAACTATTACAGCTATCACAAACGCCGCAAGCGCATATCTTGTGAGCCAGCCTGTCGGGCGCTTGGTATGGAGAGCGCTGTATGGTTTATCTTCACGCGCTTCTTTTACGAATTCGTATACGTCATCGAAATATCTGTCAAAGCATTTGTAATAGTCGCCGTCGCTGAGCAGTGAAACAAGGTCGTTTTCAAACCATGTCACGCCGTAGCTGTCTGAAATGGCTTCCATGCCGTAGCCGCAGGTAGAAAACGCATACGAGCGGTCATACATAGAAATAACGAAAATTATGCCGTCGTGGTCTGTGCCGACGCCATAGCCTTTGTAATCAAAATAGTCATGCGCGAAAACAAGTATATCGTTATAATTATAGTTATAACTGCCATAGGTGTAGGCGGCATAGTCGCGCATAGTCATCACAATGCAGTCAAAGCCGAACTCGTCTATAATTTCACGCGCTTTTTCTTCAAGCTTTTGCTCCTCGCTGTCTGAGAGAAGTTCATAGTCGTCTATGACCCTCGGCAGGTCTGCGTTATACTCGCCGTCGCCGTATGTGGGAACGGTATTGTTTGTAAGGTTTTCTGCCGCAAAGCTCTGCATGGAGAAGCTCATTGCCACCGCCGCGGCGGCTATTAAAGACAGCGCTCTTTTGAAAACACCCATTACACCGCGCCCCCTAACAACAGACCGAGCCCGAACAGAAACACAAGGAACGTTCCCAAAAACGTGCCTGCGGTTATAAGCGCAAGTTTTACTTTATCTATAGGCAGAGTGCCCACCACCTTGCCCGACTGACCGTTCATTGCGAACATATAGTTTTTGCCGCGGTACTCGGTGTTGGCTATCCACACGGGCATAAGAGCGTAATGTATATCGCCCTCCTGTATCTGAACGTTGACAGATTCTGTTACAACAGTGCTGTAGCCTCTTACCGTTGAACGCAGCATTTCCTCGGTGCTGTTGCGTATCCTGTCATTGGCTCTTCCTATGCTGTGGGTAACGTCAACGTCGTATCTGTCAGCAAAATAGCCTGCGAGGTAAGCGGTGTTGAAATCTACCGCCATATCGTAATTGAAGGGCTCTAAAGACTCCATAAGTGTGTCGTCCATTTTTACAGAGCCGTCTACGGGCACTTTTTCAAACGACATATCAGCCGTTCTGACCACGCTGTAATGCTCGGTCTTGGTATAATAGTATTCCGAATCAGACCAGTGCTTTATTTTTGTCGCCCTGAAATGCCCGTCGCCCGAGCTGTCTGCGTCAAACAGCCAGAACGGCACATATATGCCTTTTATCGACTGGATATGGTGCTCCGTCTTGAAGCTTTTGGGCAGCAAAACCTTCTTTGATATAAACTTTTTATAGGCGGTGTCAACGGCTTTTCTGCCCTTTTTGAAAGGTATGATAAAATCGGGGCGCATAACGCCGTCAACGGTCTCGTTTATTACAACGGGGTTATCGCAGTAAGGGCAGGTAGATGCCATTGTGCTGGTATCGCCTATTATCTCGCCGCCGCAGTGTGCGCATTTGAAAGAGTGCAGCTGCGAAAGCTCCCCCTCCTGCCAGTCGCCGTTGCCGCTGTTGTTGTCGTAGTCTTTCCACGAGAAATTCTCGGGCTTTTGCTGCGAAAGACCCTTCTCATAGTTTACAAGAGTATCTATTTCATATGTATTGTCGCAGTACATACAGGTAAGATGATCTGTGCCTGCTTCAAACTGTATATCTGCGCCGCAGCACGGGCATTTATACACTATCATGCTCTCTGTTGCCATTTACATCGCCCCCATAAAGATAATATGCCGCCGCTCTCAGCTTTTTGCAGGTTTTCTGCCGCAGCCGCGCTTTTCGGGGCAAAAGCCCAGCAGTTCGCACTTGGGCATCATCTGCGTGTCTATAAGGTACTCCCACTCGGGCGAAACTTTTTTCAAAGCATTGCAGATATCGCCAAAAAGCTCGCGGTACTCCCAGTAGGCTCTTGAACACATTCTCTGCCGCGACATATCAATAAGATTGCGCAGGTTGCGCTTGTCAACGATTTTTGTAGTCATTCCCAGCGGCAGAAGCATTGCGCTGTCCTCACGCGGGATACCCATTTCTTCAAGGCGTTTTCCTGCCTGCGCTATGCAGTTCATCGTGTCGTCGTATATTTTCTTTGCCTCGTCGTTATCAAGTATCTTCTTAGGCGTAACATACTCAAAATCGGCGTAATTTATATATCTTGTGCTTGCCTGAAGCCTTGTAGGCGCGCCGCCCAGATGCGTATACCATTCGCGTATCACCCTTGCGGAATAGCCCTCAAGCACCATTTCTACATTCACATATTCAAGCGTTCTGCCGTGACCCGAAACTATGCAGTCTATGCCCCTTTTGTAATTTTTCTGCGTATCCGCTGTATCCGCGCCCCAGCAGATACCTGCCCTTTCGCCTATCAGAGTTATCGGATACTTTGTCGTCTCCGAAAGTACCGTTATCTTTCCCATAAAAATACCCCTTTCAAATTTAGTTTGCAAAACATGCTGCAATGCCCTCTATTATCCCGTCGGTGAGCTTTTCCTGATACTCTGCGCTGTTTAGCAGCCTGTCGTCCTCGGGATTGCTCAGAAAACCGCATTCTATCATCATGCACGGCACCTGCGCCCAGTTCTGACCGGTATAATTGTCATTCTGTATAATACCCCTGTTCGCCGCGCCCGTGTATTTAACTATCAAAGGCAGCATTATCTGCGCATAGCTGAAACTTTGCTGCGCTATACTGTTAGACCTGCTTACATACAGCCCTATTCCTCTTGCGCTGCTGTCTGCCGCTCCGTCACAGTGTACCCGAAGCATAAGGTCAACGCCATAGCCGTTCATCATGGCTGTTCTCTGCTGGTTTGATATATTCACATCGTGGGTCTCTCGCGTCATATATACCGTCGCGCCCTCTGCCACAAGTTTATCGCGAAGCATCAGCGATATTTCAAGGTTTGTAACATACTCGGGTATGCCGCTGCTCACGCCCACTGTGCCTGTGGTAACTTTAGCTTTTGTAACTCCGCTGCCGGGGGCTGTTGCTTCCTGCGAGGGGTCGCCCTTTCGCTGGTGGCCGGGGTCTATGCCTATCTTTACCCCTGCCAGACGCCTCTCGCCCTGCACGGGTTTTCTCTCTGCGGCAGTCTGCGCCGCTGTGGCAGTGGTCGCCTGCGTGGTAGTTGTGGTAGTTGTCGTTGTGGTTGTGGTCTGTGTTGTTGTGGTCGTCGTGGTGGTCTGCGGTGTAGTTTGCTTTGTAGTAGTCTGTGTTGTGGTGATCTCGGGCGTGGTAGTCGCCGCAGCAGCAGTTGTGGTGGTTGCGGCGGTTGTCTGTAAAGCTGCTGTCTGCGATGTCACCGTCTGCGAAGAACTGCCGCTCGCGCAGGAAGAAAGCATCACTGCCGCCAGCGCAGCCGCTATACACGTTTTCTTCAAACATATCACCCCGATACACACACTTATACATAATAATTGTAACACATATTTTTACTTTTTTCAACAGTAAATTACCGAAATATTCTGTATGGCAGAAATTTACATTTATCCGTATAAAGAAAAATAAAAGTCGCTTTGCTATTGACTTGCAAGGGCATTTGGGTTATAATATATAAGAGGGAATTTGTTCTTTTGGCATTTCCTTAAAAATGTATATTATTTTCCCGAAAGGAGTTAAAATTATGGAAACACTTACTAACAACTGGCATGTAAACGATTGGGTAAAAGAGATGATCGATTTCTGCAAGCCCGACAAAGTAGTCTGGATCGACGGCAGCGACGAGCAGCTTGATAAGCTCAAAGAAGAAGTTACTTCTCTCCCCGACGGCGACCCCAACAAGATGTACTGGCTCAACCAGGAAAAGCTTCCCGGCTGTCTGTATCACAGGACCGCTGTAAACGACGTTGCGAGAGTTGAGGACAGAACATTCATCTGCACAAGGACCAAAGAGGATGCAGGCCCGACAAACAACTGGTGCGATCCTCAGGAAATGTATGCAAAGCTCCGCCCTATGTACGATGGCGTTATGAAGGGTCA
>CANRPG010000019.1 GCA_947632425.1 uncultured Clostridia bacterium
CGCTCTCAACAAAGGTGATAGACGACAACATTGTTGTTCTGGACGAGCTCAAGCTTGACGAGTTCAAGACAAAGACCGTTGTTAATATGCTCGGCGCACTCGGCGTTGACGGCAAGGCTCTGATAGTTATGCCCGAGGCTGATGCAAAGGTAATAAAGAGCGCAAACAACATTCCCGGCGTAAAGACCACGCTGGTAAACACTTTGAACGTATATGACATCCTCAACTATGATAAGTTTATTGTTGTTAAGGATGCCGTTGCGAAGATCGAGGAGGTATACGCGTAATGGCAAAGACAGCTCAGAGTATTGTTATAAGACCTATAATCACTGAGGCTTCGATAGACAACCTGCAAATGCGCAAGTACACCTTCGAGGTAGCAAAAGACGCCAACAAGTCTGAGATAGCAAAGGCTGTTGAAGAGCTTTTCGGCGTTAAGGTAGAAAAGGTCAACACACTTAATGTATACGGCAAAAAGAGAAGAATGGGCAGATACGAGGGCAAGACCCCTGACTGGAAAAAGGCTATAGTTACTCTTAAAGAGGGCGAAAAGACCATCGAGTTCTTCGACAACCTTATATAAGGTGAGAGCCGCATAAATATCCGCCAAAGAGAGTGGATACCCCGATAGATTTTGGTCGGGCGTATGTATGGGAACGACTCCGCGGGCTGCGAAGCGACGTTCTCGCAAAACTTCAGAAGGAGTGAAATAACACATGGCTATAAAAAGCTATAAGCCTACAACGGCGGGCAGAAGAGGTATGACAGTTACCGACTACAGCTGCCTGTCCAAGGTAAAGCCGGAGAAAAGCCTGCTGGAGCCTCTTAAAAAGACTTCGGGCAGAAACAGCTACGGCAGGATAACCGTTCGTCATCACGGCGGCGGAAACAGAAGAAAGTACCGCGTTATCGACTTCAAGAGAAACAAGACGGGCATGAACGCTACAGTTCAGACCATTGAATACGATCCGAACAGATCTGCATTTATTGCTCTTGTAAAGTACGAGGACGGAGAGAAGAGATACATCATCGCACCAAACGGTCTTGCCGTAGGCGATGTTGTAAGGTCGGGCGCTGATGCTGACATAAAGCCGGGCAACGCGCTGGCACTTGCCAACATTCCCGTTGGTACTTTCATTCACAACATCGAGCTTTATCCCGGCAAGGGCGCACAGCTTGTAAGAAGCGCCGGTAATATGGCTCAGCTCATGGGCAAGGAGGATAATTACGCACTGGTAAGACTTCCTTCGGGCGAGATGAGAAAGATCGCTGTAAACTGCATGGCGTCTATCGGTCAGGTGGGCAACATTGACCACGAGAACGTGAACGTCGGCAAGGCAGGAAAGACCCGTCACATGGGTATAAGACCTACTGTAAGAGGTTCGGTAATGAACCCGAACGACCACCCTCACGGCGGTGGTGAAGGTAAGTCGCCTGTCGGTCGTCCGTCACCTGTTACTCCGTGGGGCAAGCCGACCATGGGCTACAAGACCCGTGCTAAGCACAACCGCTCCGATAAATTTATCGTAAAGCGCCGCAACGGTAAGTAATCTGAAAGGAGGCAGTTGTAATGAGTAGAAGTGTTAAAAAAGGACCTTACGTTCAGGAAGTCCTTTTGAAAAGAGTTAAAGCTATGAACGACGCCGGAGAGAAGAAGGTACTGAAAACATGGAGCCGCGCTTCGACGATATTCCCTGACTTTGTTGGTCACACATTCGCTGTTCACAACGGTCAGAAGCATATACCCGTTTACGTTACCGAGGATATGATCGGTCATAAGCTTGGTGAGTTTGCGCCGACAAGGACTTTTAAAGGTCATGCAGGCTCTAAAGTATCTAACAACGGTAAATAGCGGAAAGGAGGAGTTCTGATGGAAGCAAAGGCAATTTTGAAAAATGCCAGGATCGCTCCCCGCAAGGTCAAGATAGTTCTCGATCTTATAAGAGGAAAAGATCTGGAAATGGCATTGGCAATAGTTAATCACACACCAAAGGCTGCAAGCGAATATCTGGTAAAGCTTCTGAAGTCCGCCGCCGCTAACGCGGAAAACAATCACAACATGGACAAGAACAGACTCTATGTTGCGGAATGTTATGTAAGCCCCGGTATTACCATGAAGAGATTTATCGCAAGAGCAAGAGGCAGCGCAAACAGGATCCTTAAGAGAACTTCGCACATAACGGTAGTTCTTAAAGAGAAGGATTAAGCTAGAAGGAGGTAAACTGAATGGGACAGAAAGTTAATCCGCACGGTCTTCGTGTCGGTATAATCAAGGATTGGGACTCCCGCTGGTTTGCAAACAAAGCTGCTTTTGGCGATACCTTGGTTGAGGACTACAAGATACGCAAGTTTATTATGAACGCTCTCAACACAAGATCTAAAAATCCTGAAAGCAAGACGGTCTATGCAGGTGTTCCCACTATCGAGATAGAGCGTATGGCTGACAACGAAAAGGAAAATGGAAAGATAAGGATCCATATCCACTGCGCTAAGCCCGGTATCGTTATCGGCAGAGGCGGCGCGGAAGTTGAAAAGCTTCGTCTTTCACTCGAAAAAATGACCGGCAAGTCGGTCAACATAAATATTGTAGAGGTAGCTCAGCCGGATCTCAGCGCACAGCTGGTGGCTGAAAAGATAGCTCAGGATCTGGAGGACAGAATTTCCTACAGACGTGCTATGAAGCAGGCTATAAGCCGTTCGATGAAGCTTGGCGCAAAGGGTATCAAGACAAGATGCTCGGGACGTCTGGGCGGCGCTGAAATAGCGAGAGCCGAGAGCTACCACGAAGGCACTATACCTCTTCAGACGATAAGAGCCGACATTGACTACGGCTTTGCTGAAGCAGCCACGACATACGGTCGCATAGGCGTTAAGGTATGGATATACAGAGGCGAAGTTCTGAAGGGAGAAGTTGCTCCTTCACAGAGCAAAGCCCCGGCAGAGAAGTCTGACAAGAAGCGCGGCGGTGACAGGAAGCCGAGAGGAAAGGCTCCTTTCAACGGCAGAAAGCGCGAGGAAAAACGTGAAGGAGGTAACAAGTAATGCTGCTTCCAAAGAGAGTTAAGTACAGAAGAGTTCACAGAGGCCGTATGACCGGTGTGGCTACAAGAGGAAACAAGGTATCGGACGGCGAGTTCGGCTTGCAGGCTCTTGAACCGGCATGGATAACCTCGAACCAGATAGAGGCTGCCCGTCGAGCGATGACAAGATACATCAAGAGAGGCGGTCAGGTCTGGATAAAGATATTCCCGGATAAGCCTGTTACCAAAAAGCCTTTGGGTACTCGAATGGGTTCAGGTAAAGGCGCTCCCGAATACTGGGTAGCTGTTGTCAAGCCGGGACGCGTAATGTTCGAGATAGCAGGAGTAAGCGAAGATGCTGCGAGAGAAGCAATACGTCTTGCGATGCACAAGCTTCCTATCAAGTGTAAATTCGTTAAAAGAGAGTCCGAAGAAATGGGTGGTGAGCAATAATGAAGTCAAGCGAGATAAAGGAACTGAGAGATCTTTCCGCGGCAGAGCTCAGCGAGAAGCTCGACGGTCTGAACAAGGAGCTGTTCAATCTTCGTTTTCAGCACGCTGTGAATCAGCTTGACAACCCCCTCAGACTGAAGGCGGTCAAGAAGGATATTGCTCGTGTTAAGACGATCATTCGTGAGAAAGAACTTGCTGAGTGAGGAAAGGAGGATCACCGTGAGCGAGAGAAATCTTAGAAAAACAAGAGTGGGCAAGGTAGTTTCAAACAAGATGGATAAGACCATTGTTGTGGCTATCGCAGACAACGTTCAGCACCCCCTCTACAAGAAGATCATCAAAAGAACTGTAAAGCTCAAGGCACATGACGAAAACAACGTCTGCAACATTGGCGACACTGTTGAAGTTATGGAAACACGTCCTCTGTCTAAGGATAAGAGATGGCGTCTGGTCAGAGTTGTTGAACAGGCTAAGTAATTTGTACGCTAACATTTAACGAAAGTTTGAAAGGAGGAACGTACTGTGATACAGATGCAGACATACCTCAAAGTAGCCGACAACACGGGCGCTAAGGAGCTTATGTGCATTAGGGTACTGGGCGGTACACGCAGAAAGTATGCAAACATCGGTGACGTTATCGTGGCGTCGGTCAAGAAGGCTGCGCCGGGCGGTACTGTTAAAAAAGGCGATGTTGTCAAAGCAGTAATTGTTCGTTCAGCCAAGGGACTTCGTCGTGATGACGGAACTTACATTCGTTTCGACGAGAACGCGGCTGTTATAATCAAGGAAGATAAGAACCCGAGAGGAACACGTATTTTCGGACCGGTAGCGAGAGAGCTGAGAGACAAGGACTACATGAAGATCCTGTCGCTGGCTCCGGAAGTTCTTTGATGGGAGGTGTCGTAGAGTATGAACAAAATTCACGTTAAGACAGGCGACACCGTTATAATCCTGTCCGGCAAGGACAAGGGCAAGACAGGCAAGGTGCTTCAGGTATCTCCCAAGGAACAGAAGGTAATCGTTGAGGGAAGAAATATCGCGACGAAGCACGTTAAGCCCAGAAGCGCTCAGGAACAGGGCGGCATAGTTCAGGCTGAAAAGGCTATATACGCCTGCAAGGTTCAGGCTATATGCCCCAAGTGCGGCAAGCCGACCAGAATAGGTCACAACATTCTTAAAGACGGCACTAAAGTAAGAGTCTGCAAGAATAAAGGCTGCGGCGAAGAATTTTAACAGGAGGAGAGAAAAGTAATGTCTACACTTAAAGAATACTACGACAGCACGGTATCTCCTGCTCTTGTTAAAAAGTTCGGTTACAAGAACGTAATGCAGATACCGAAGCTGAGCAAGGTCGTTATCAACGTCGGCTGCGGCGCTGACAAGGACAACACTAAGGTCATTGAGGCTATTATGAACGATCTTTCGGCTATCACGGGTCAGAGACCTGTAGTATGCAGATCGAAGAAGTCGGTCGCAAACTTCAAGCTGAGAGACGGTCAGATAATCGGCGTAAAGGTGACGCTCAGAGGCGAAAGAATGTATGAATTCGTTGACAGACTCTTTAATGTTGCGTTCCCGCGTGTTCGTGACTTCAGAGGCATAAACGGCAATTCTTTCGACGGAAGAGGAAATTATTCGACCGGTATAAAGGAACAGCTGATATTCCCCGAGATCGAATATGACAAGATCGACAAGGTACGCGGTATGGATATAAACTTTATCACTACGGCTGAGACCGACGAGGAAGCAAAGGAGCTGCTTTCGCTTATGGGCGCTCCGTTTGCCAAGTAAGAAAGAGGAGGAAAAAGAACATGGCTAAGAAGTCTATGATAAACAAACAGCAGGCTGCGCCTAAGTTTTCTACTCGTGCTTACAACAGATGCAAGATCTGTGGTAGACCCCACGCTTATCTGAGAAAGTTCGGCATATGCCGTATCTGCTTCAGAGAGCTTGCTCATCAGGGCAAGATCCCCGGAGTTAAGAAAGCCAGCTGGTAAAGAGTTTTTAAAGGAGGTTAACAGCATATGCAGATAACTGATACTATAGCGGATCTGCTCACTAGGATCCGCAACGCCAGTACAGCAAAGCATCCGACAGTTGACGTTCCTGCTTCCAACATAAAGAAGTCTATTACTCAGATCCTTGTTGACGAAGGCTATGTTAAAGGATTTCAGGTAATTGACGACGGAAAACAGGGCATCATCAGGATAACGCTCAAGTACGACGAAAACAAGACGCCTGTTATTACAGGATTGAGAAGAATTTCAAAGCCCGGACTGAGAATGTATACAAGCTGTGAGAATATGCCGAAGGTCATGAAGGGACTGGGTATTGCCATAGTTTCTACTTCTAAGGGCATAGTTACCGACAAGAAGGCAAGAGAGCTCAATGTCGGCGGAGAAATTCTCGCATTTGTCTGGTAAGGAGGAAACGATATATGTCAAGAATCGGACTTAAACCGATAACCGTTCCTGCCGGAGTAAGCGTTGATATTGCCGAGGGCAACGTTGTTACGGTAAAAGGACCTAAGGGTACGCTGACCAAAACGTTCAAGCCCGACATGATAATCAAGCACGAGGGCAGCGAGATAACCGTTGCACGCCCGTCTGAGGACAGAGTTCACAAGTCTTTGCACGGTCTGACAAGAACGCTTATCAACAATATGGTAGTCGGCGTGACCGACGGCTTTACCAAGACTCTCGTTATAGAGGGCGTTGGTTACAGAGCCGCAAAGCAGGGCAAGAACCTTGTTCTGAACATCGGCTTTTCACATCAGGTGATCTTTTCCGACACCGACGACATAAAGCTGGAAGTTCCCGATGAAAAGAGAATTATCGTTTCGGGAACAGACAAGCAGAAGGTCGGACAGTTCGCCTGCGAGATAAGGGAGAAAAGACCTCCCGAGCCTTACAAGGGAAAAGGTATCCGCTATGAGGGCGAGCATATCATCCGCAAGGAAGGCAAGGCCGGCAAGGGCGCTAAGAAGTAAGTAAGGAGTGTAATGATATATGGTGAAAAAAATCGACAGAGCAGCTGCCAGAGCTAAAAGACACGCCAGAGTTCGTGCCAAGATTTCGGGTACAGCTCAGTGTCCGCGCCTTAACGTATTCCGCTCCGCTAAAAATATTTACGCACAGCTTATTGACGACGAAAAGGGTGTTACCCTCGCAAGCGCTTCGAGCCTGAAACTCGAAAACGGCGGCAACAAAGAGGGCGCAAGAGAAGTCGGCAAGCTGATAGCTAAGAACGCGGCGGCGGCAGGCATAACCGAATGTGTTTTTGACAGAGGCGGTTACCTGTATCACGGACGTGTTATGGAATTAGCAGAGGGAGCCCGTGAGGGCGGTCTCAATTTCTGATAAGGAGGGTTACTTTTGGCTTTAATAGACGCTTCAAACATGGAACTTGAAGAAAAGGTAGTCGCTATAAACAGAGTATCCAAGACCGTTAAGGGCGGACGTATCATGAAATTTTCCGCACTGGTAGTCGTGGGCGACGGAAACGGTATTGTTGGCTTCGGCACAGGTAAATCGAGCGAAGTTCCCGATGCTATACGCAAGGGCATCGAGGACGCTAAGAAGAACCTCATCAGGGTATCTCTCAAGGGTACGACTATCCCTCACGAGATCGTTGGCGCTTACGGCGCTGGAAGAGTTCTTATGAAACCCGCTGCACCCGGTACGGGAGTTATCGCAGGCGGCCCTGTTCGTTCGGTCGTTGAAATGGCAGGCATAAAGGACATAAGAACAAAGTCGCTGCGCTCTAACAACCCGTTCAACGTTGTAAGAGCCACGATAAACGGTCTGGCTTCGGTAAGGTCGGCTGACGAGGTCGCCGCCAAGAGAGGCAAGACTACAAAGGAAATCTTAGGCTAAGGAGGAAGTTTGCAATGGCAGACCTTAAAATCACTCTGGTAAAGAGCCTTAACGGCAGAGTTAAGGTGCAGGTCGCGACCGCCGCTTCTCTCGGTCTGAGAAAGATAGGCGATTCGACTGTGCAGCCGGATAACGCACAGACTCAGGGCAAGATCAAAAAGATCTCCCACCTTATTAAAGTAACCGAAGCATAATCGCAAGGAGGTGCTGAATAATGAAATTGCACGAATTATCACCTGCCAAGGGCTCGACTAAGGAAGTTAAGCGCATAGGCAGAGGTCACGGTTCGGGACAGGGCAAGACCGCAGGCAAGGGTCACAAGGGTCAGAATGCCAGAAGCGGCGGCGGTGTAAGACCGGGCTTTGAAGGCGGACAGACTTCGCTTGCAAGAAGAACTCCTAAGCGTGGCTTCAACAACATTTTTGCAACAAATTATGCGACCGTAAACGTTGCATCGCTTGATATGTTCAAGGACGGCACGGTCGTTGATACCGAGCTTCTGAAAGCATCGGGACTTATCAAAAAGGAGCTCGACGGAGTAAAGATACTCGGAAACGGCGAGCTTACCAAAAACCTTACGGTAAAGGCTGCTGCTTTTTCTGCGGCGGCAAAGGAAAAGATCGAGAAAGCAGGCGGGAAGGCTGAGGTGATATAAGTTGTTTAAGACTCTTCGTAATGCATGGAGTATTCCAGATTTAAGAAGAAAGCTTCTTTACACACTTCTTATCATCATCATCTACCGCATAGGCGGCGCGATACCCGTACCGTATATCAACAGAGAGGCGCTTCAGGTCTGGGCTGACACGGCTACCTCTTCGGGTAACTTTTTCAGCTATCTGAACGTTCTTTCGGGCGGTACTTTCTCGCAAGCCACAATACTGGCGCTTTCAATAGGACCGTTCATCAACGCACAGATAATCATTCAGCTGCTGACATACGCTCTGCCGCCGCTTGAAAGAATGGCGAAAGAGGGCATGGAGGGCAGAAAGAGGCTCAACAAGATAACAAAGTACACAGCGCTGTTTATTGCACTGTTCCAGTCGTGGGCTTACTATCTGACTCTTAAAAAGCAGAATGTTCTGGTGTATGCACCCAACACGGGATATGAGAATTTCTCGAAGTCGAAGATGTTCTCGGAGATAATCATCATAGCTTGCTTTACTGCCGGCGCTTCGCTGATAATCTGGCTGGGCGACAGGATAAACGAAAAGGGCATAGGAAACGGCATTTCAATGATACTTTTTGCAGGTATAGTTGCAAGAGGCCCGCAGGCGGTCGTAGGTCTTATAACCTATATGCTGACGGGCGAGGTAAGATACCTTATCATGGTTCCGCTGATACTCATATTCTTTATCGCTATGATAGCGTTCATAGTATTTATGAACAACGCCGAGAGACGTATACACATTCAGTATGCGAAACGTGTTGTGGGAAACAAGATGTACGGCGGTCAGAGCTCGTATATACCGGTAAAGATCTGTATGTCGGGCGTTTTGCCGATAATCTTCGCGATGGCGTTCATGTCGATACCTTCAACGCTGGAGCTGTTTATCGCAGACCCGGGCCCGGGACAGACGGGCATAAAGTGGTTCTACCACGGACTTCTGCACGTATTCAACATGAATCACCCCGTTTACGCGATACTGTATTTCCTGCTGATAATAGGTTTCAACTATTTCTATGTTGCGATGCAGTACAACCCCGTTGAGATAGCGAACAATCTTCGTCAGAGCAACGGCGCTATACAGGGTATCAGACCGGGCAAACCGACTTCCGATTTCCTGCAAAGGGTAATTTCAAAGATAACGCTCGTGGGAGCATTCTTCCTCGGACTTATCGCTATAATACCTATATTCTTCGCAAGGATAACCGGTATGCAGCTTGCTATAGGCGGAACTTCCATACTCATAGTTGTAAGCGTTGCGCTTGAGACCGTAAGAACTATGGAATCCCAGATGATGATGCGTCACCACAAGGGCTTCCTTGAATAACAAAGACAAACAAGTCAGTGAAAGGTACGGTGAAAAAAATGAATGTGATCCTTTTAGGCGCTCCCGGAGCAGGCAAGGGCACTCAGGCTGAGGTCATCAGCGCAAGACTGGGCATACCTACCATATCTACGGGCAACATGCTGAGAGCGGCTGTCAAAGAGGGCACCGAATATGGTCTGAAAGCCAAGGCGGCTATGGACAGCGGCGCACTCGTTTCAGATGATATCGTTATAGGTATTCTGAAAGACAGGATTGCTCAGGACGACTGCAAGAAGGGCTTTATTCTTGACGGCTTCCCGAGGACTGTTCCTCAGGCGGAGGCGCTTGACGCTATGGGCGTTAAGATCGACAAGGTCATAGAGCTGGCGGTCGATGAAGAACTCATAAAGAAAAGACTTACCGGCAGACGCGTTTGCCTGAAATGCGGCGCTACCTACCATGTTACAAACAAAGCTCCTAAGGTAGAGGGCGTTTGCGATGTTTGCGGCGAACCGCTTGCTATACGCAAGGACGATGAACCTGCAACAGTTATCGACAGGCTAAAGACTTATCACGAAAAGACCGCCCCCCTGAAGGACTACTATGAGGCGCAGGGCAAGCTTGCGACAGTAGAGGGCACTAACGACATCGAGGGCACGGCTGACATGATGATAAAGTCTTTAGAGGGCTGATATGATAATCATCAAGACAAGCTCTGAGATAGCAAAGCTCAGAAAAGCAAACAAGCTGACTCACGACGCGCTTGACGCGGCTGAGGAGGCTATCAGGATAGGCATGACGACAAAAGAACTGGACGAAGTTATAAGAAAGTTTTTTGCCGCGCATGGTGTAAAGTCGGGATTTTTAGGCTACGGGGGATTCCCTGCGAGCGCGTGTATCTCGGTAAACGAGGAAGTTATACACGGCATACCCGGCGACAGAGTGATACAGGACGGCGATATTGTTTCGGTAGATACCGGGGCATACTACGAGGGCTACTACGGCGACTCGGCGAGGACTTTCGCTGTTGGAAATGTATCACAGGAAAGACTTGCGCTTATGAAGTCTACCAAAGAGAGTCTGGAAATTGCGCTCTCTATGGTCAAGGCAGGCGTAAGGCTGGGCGACATAGGTCATGCCATACAAAAACACAACGAGGACAGAGGATATTCCGTCGTAAGAGAATTTGTGGGACACGGGGTCGGCAAGGATATGCACGAAGAACCCGAAGTGCCCAACTATGGAAAACCGGGTCACGGGGTAAGGCTGGCGGCAGGAATGGTTATTGCCATAGAGCCGATGATAGCCATGGGAAAGCCCGATATAAAGGTGCTTTCAAACCAGTGGACGGTGGTAACGAAAGATTGCTCTCCGGCGGCACATTTTGAACATTCTGTGGCTGTGACGACGGACGGCTGCGTTGTTCTTTCGGCGGAGTGAGAAGTATGAACTGTCCGCAAGATGAAAGATCCATCCTTGGCACGGTGGTAAAAGCTACAGCAGGCAGAGATGCGGGAAGACTGTTTGTAATAGTGGGCGCGCAGGGAAAAGATGTTTTGATAGCTGACGGCAAGACGAGAAAGATCGGCAAACCTAAGCGGAAAAACATAAAGCACCTTAGAGCGACAAACACTGTATTGCAGACAGAAAATCTTACCGACAAAGGGCTGCGAAAGAAGCTGAACGCCATGCAGGAGGAAAACACGACTAACCGCCTTTGATCGAAAGGGGATCGAAGTATGTCAAAAGAAGACGTTATAGAGCTGGAGGGCACTGTTCTTGAAGCCCTTCCCAACGCAATGTTCAAGGTGGAGCTTGCAAACGGTCACCAGATACTGGCGCACGTTTCGGGCAAGCTCAGAATGAACTACATTCGCATCGTTCCCGGTGACAAGGTAAAGGTTGAAATGTCGCCTTACGACCTTTCAAAGGGAAGAATATCATGGAGGACTAAGTAAGTCTTTCACAGTAAACACGAACAGCGGCGGAAAAGTCCGCCACAATTCAAGGAGGTATTTATATGAAAGTAAGACCTTCAGTTAAGCCTATGTGTGAAAAGTGCAAAGTCATAAAGCGCAAGGGCAAAGTAATGGTCATTTGCCAGAACCCCAAGCACAAGCAGCGTCAGGGCTAAACTAAAAATAATGGAGGTGCAGCTAAAACAATGGCACGTATTGCTAGTATCGACCTGCCCAGAGATAAGAGGATAGAAATAGGTTTGACTTATATCTACGGCATCGGTCTTCCGACATCTAAGAAAATACTTGAAGCTACGGGCGTTGATCCCGACACGAGAGTCAAGGATCTTACCGACGAGGACGTGGCTAAGCTTCGTGAGTACATCGATCACAACGTTATGGTTGAGGGCGATCTGAGAAGAGAAGTTGCTCTTAACATAAAAAGACTTGTTGAGATCGGCTGCTACAGAGGCGTTCGTCACCGCAAGGGTCTGCCTGTAAGAGGTCAGAGAACAAAGACCAACGCAAGAACACGCAAAGGTCCTGTAAAGACCATAGCTAACAAGAAGAAGTAAGGAGGGATATGAAGTATGGCTCAGGCTAAGAAAACGACGGTTCGCCGCCGCAGAGAAAGAAAGAACATTGAAAACGGACAGGTTCATATCCAGTCTACTTTCAATAACACTATCGTTACTATAACTGATATGCAGGGCAACGCTATTTCGTGGGCTTCAGCAGGCGAAATGGGATTCAGAGGCTCTAAGAAGTCTACACCGTTCGCAGCGCAGACAGCCGCTGAAACTGCTGCAAGAGCTGCAAAAGAGCACGGACTGAAGACCGTTGAGGTCTATGTAAAAGGCCCGGGAGCAGGCAGAGAAGCAGCTATAAGAGCATTGCAGTCTGAGGATCTGGAAGTACGCCTTATAAAGGACGTTACGCCCATACCTCACAACGGATGCCGCCCGCCCAAGAGAAGAAGAGTATAATTTATACGCACGGACAAAAGTCCGAACAGACCGAGTTACCCAAAGTTTGCTCGGTGTCGGATAACGGCAGCCGCCGCGCAGATCCGATATTATTTAAAAACGGAGGAACATTTTTATGGCAGTAAACAAAGAACCGATCATCAAAACTTGCAGAGCGCTCGGCATAAGCCCGGCAGTTATGGGTGTAAATCCGAGAGTTCCCGACAATTACAAGGAAAAGCTCAAAGAGGATCTTGAGGACAAGAGCAAGAAAAGACCCGATGCAAGAAAGCATAACATTTCCAGCAAGGTAGAGTACAGAGATCCCTCAGAGGGCAAGAGAAAGAAAGTTTCTGAATACGGTATGCAGCTTAAAGAAAAGCAGAAGCTGAAATTCATCTACGGCGTACTGGAGAAGCAGTTCCGTCACTACTTTGAGATCGCTCAGAAAATGGAAGGTCAGGCAGGTACAAACCTGCTCACGTGTCTTGAAACAAGACTTGACAACATCGTCTTCAGAATGGGTCTTTCAATGACGAGAAGAGAAGCCAGACAGCTTGTAGTTCACGGTCACTTTGACGTAAACGGCAAGAGGGTGGATATCCCGTCATACAGAGTTAAGGTCGGCGACGTTATTTCTCTGAGAGACAAGAGCAAGCAGAGCCCGAAATTCAAGGAGATAATCGAGGCGAGCGAAGGCAGGCTCGTACCCTCTTGGATAGACATGGACAGAGAAAAGCTTGCCGGTAAGGTACTCAGACTTCCCGTTAAGGAAGATCTCGATTACGAGATAGAAGAGCATCTCATCGTTGAGTTGTACTCCAAATAATAACACCCCGCGTGGGCGCGCTTTATGGGCGCTCATGAAGGTTAAGCTGGGCGGGGCGGCAAAACGCCTTGCCACATTCGTAAAAACTAATCGAGGTTTGGACACGGGAGGGTTATAAATGCTTGAAAAAATTGAAAAGCCGGATATAGAAATAGCTGAACTTAAAAGCAACGGAACTTACGGTAAGTTTATTCTTGAACCGCTTGAGAGAGGCTATGGTACGACTCTTGGAAACAGCTTGAGAAGAGTATTGCTTTCCTCTTTGCCGGGCGTTGCCGTTACATCTGTAAAGATAGACGGCGTACACCACGAGCTTTCCACTATCCCCGGAGTTAAGGAAGATGTCACGGAGATCGTTCTTAACCTGAAAGGTCTGACTGCAAAGCTTTATTGCGACGGGCCTAAGACGATATATATAGAAGCAGAGGGCGAGTGCGAGGTCACCGCGGGCGACATAAAGACCGATTCTGAGGTCGATATACTTGTTCCCGATATGCACATTGCGACACTCGGCGTTGGCGCGAAGCTCTATATGGAGATCGTTATTGACAGAGGCAGGGGCTATGTTACTTCCGAGAAGAACAAACAGCTGATGGCAGGCAGCGCTCCGATAGGAGTTATTGCTCTGGACAGCATATACACCCCTGTACTGAAAGTAAATTACACAGTTGAAAACACCAGAGTAGGTCAGATAACAGACTATGACAAGCTTATTCTGGAAGTATGGACGGACGGTACTATTTCGGCAAAAGAAGCCGTTTCACTGGCGGCAAAGCTGCTGACCGAGCACCTGAATCTGTTCATCGACCTTTCGGAAGAGGCTAATATGCCTGAGATAATGGCTGAAAAGGACGACAAGGGCAAGGAAAAGATACTGGAAATGACTATTGAAGAACTTGACCTTTCGGTACGTTCGTTCAACTGTCTGAAGAGAGCCGGTATAAACACCGTAAACGACCTTATCGGAAAGTCCGAAGAGGAAATGATGAAGGTCAGAAACCTTGGCAAGAAGTCGTTCGACGAGGTCAAGGAGAAGCTGAGGTCTTTAGGTTACGACCTTAGCTCAGAAGAAAATGATTAAAGATAGGAGTTGAATATCTATGCCGGGAACAAGAAAGCTGGGCAGAGCGAGCGATCACAGAAAAGCTATGCTCAGAGCTATGGTAACTTACCTGCTTGAAAAGGGTAAGATAGAAACTACCGTTACCAGAGCTAAGGAAGTAAGCGCGATGACCGATAAGATGATAACACTCGGTAAGGCAGGCGACTTACATTCAAAGCGTCAGGTTTTGGCATATGTTACTAAGGAGAGCGTAGCTAAGAAGCTCTTTGACGAAATTGCACCCACTTACGCTGAGCGCAAGGGTGGTTACACTAAGATAATCAGAACGGGTCCTCGCAGAGGCGACGCTGCTGAAATGGCTATCATTCAGCTTGTTTAAGATCTGATAACTTGAAACGGTACGGCTTTGGCTGTGCCGTTTTATTTTTGCGGCGAAAATTGTTACCCTTGCGATACCTTATTTTGCTTGACGGGACGGGCAATATGTGGTACAATAATTATGTATAGATATTTAAAAATGAACGGAGCTAAATTATGATAACTGTATCTAACGTGAGCCTGCAATTTTCGGGAACGTATCTTTTCAAGGACGTTGATCTGAAATTTTCTGACGGCAACTGCTACGGCGTTATAGGCGCGAACGGCGCAGGAAAAAGCACTTTTCTTAAAATACTGTGCGGCAGTTTAGAGCCGACGACAGGCGAGGTATCTATAACAAAAGGGCAGAGAATGTCGGTGCTGAAACAGGATCACTTTGCTTTTGACGAATACGATGTTTTGCAGACGGTCATAATGGGCAACGAGCGTTTGTATGCGATAATGCAGGAGAAAGATGCCCTTTACGCAAAGGAGGACTTTTCGGACGAGGACGGCGAGAGAGCCGCAGAGCTTGAGGGTGAATTTGCGGAGCTGAACGGTTGGGAGGCGGAGTCTGATGCCTCAAAGCTGATACAGGGGCTGGGTCTGCCCGAAGATATACTGTACACGCAGATGTCGGCGCTTTCGGGCAATGAGAAAGTCAAGGTACTGCTGGCGCAGGCGCTTTTCGGCAACCCCGATATAATACTTCTCGATGAGCCTACAAACCACCTCGATATTGACGCGATACGCTGGCTGGAGGACTTTCTGGCGGAGTATTTCGGCACTGTTATAGTTGTATCTCACGACAGGCATTTTCTCAACAACGTATGCACGCACATTGTTGACATAGACTACACAAAGATAAAGATGTATGTGGGCAACTACGAGTTCTGGTATGAGTCTTCGCAGCTGATACAGAGAATGATAAAACAGCAGAACAAAAAGGCTGAAGAAAAGATAAAAGAATTGCAGGAGTTTATAGCGAGATTCTCGGCGAACAAGTCAAAGTCGCGGCAGGCGACCTCTCGGCGCAAACTGCTTGACAAGATAACCGTTGAGGAAATGCCTGCATCATCGCGAAAGTACCCATATATTGAGTTCAATATGGACAGAGAGCCGGGCAAGGACATTTTGCAGGTGAGCGGCATATCAAAGACAGTCGACGGGGTAAAGCTGCTGAATAATGTTTCTTTCACGCTGGGCAGGACGGACAAGGTATCTTTCATAGGCGAGAGCGAGCAGGCGATAACCATGCTTTTCAAGATACTTGCAGGAGAAGAAGAGCCAGATGAGGGCAGCATAAAATGGGGCAGCACTATAAGCGTTTCGTATTTCCCGAAAGATAATTCTGAGTACTTTAACGACTGCGATCTGAATATTGTTGAATGGATAAGGCAATACTCAACGACTGAGGAAACGGAGACTTTTCTGCGCGGATTTTTAGGCAAGATGCTGTTCACGGGCGATGACATTTACAAGCCTGTTAAGGTGCTTTCGGGCGGTGAAAAGGTGAGGTGTATGTTCTCGCGTATGATGCTGTTTCACTCTAACTGCATAATGCTTGACAGACCTACAAACCATCTCGATCTGGAGAGCATAACGGCGGTGAACAATGCTCTGCGCGATTTCAAGGGCGTTGTTATACTGGCATCGCACGACCACGAGATAATGCAGACGGTATCTAACAGAATAATAGAGATAACCGATGACGGCTGCATTGACAGGGCAGGCACTTACGAGGAGTTTCTGGAATTTCGGCGCGAAAGAGGAATGAAGTCGTTTATTCAGTAAGCATATCATACAAGGAGTTGGCATATTATGTCGTATGTTAGTGTAGGCGCAAAGAAGATAGCGATACTCGGCTCGACGGGTTCAATAGGCACGCAGGCTGTTGAGATAGCGAAAATGCACGGTCTGAAAGTTACTGCGCTGGCGGCAAATGCTAATGCAGATATGCTGGCGGCGCAGGCAAAAGAGCTGGGCGCCGCGCACGTATGCATATATGACGAAGAAAAACTGCCCGCGCTGGAAAAGGCTCTGGCAGGAGAGGATATTCAGATACACTGCGGCATGGAGGGGCTTTGCGAAATTGCAAGGCTTAAAGAAAACAACATGGTGCTCAACAGTGTGGTAGGCATGGTGGGGCTGAGACCCACGCTTGAAGCAATAGGCGCAGGCAAAGATATTGCCCTTGCGAACAAGGAAACGCTGGTGGCAGGCGGAGAGCTTGTTACAAAAGCGGCGAAAGAAAAGGGCGTTAAGATATTCCCTGTGGACAGCGAACATTCGGCGATATTTCAGTGCTTGCAAGGGAACAAGAGAGAGCAGCTCTCAAAAGTCATACTGACTGCAAGCGGTGGGCCGTTCTTTGGCAAGA
>CANRPG010000020.1 GCA_947632425.1 uncultured Clostridia bacterium
CGTCTGCGGACGGCGACGGGGGTTTCACCCCTCGACCCTGACAAGCCTTTTGAAAAAGGCTTGACCGAAAACTTTTCTTTTCTTGACAGGTTCTTAAACTTTAGCGCAAAGAAAGTTTTTAAATATTTTTTCAAAAAACCCTTGATTTTTTACAAAAAGTGTGTTATACTATTGACAATATCTTTCAATGAAAGACTGGAAGCTCGACTTTCGGTCTTTTGCTTTTGTAAAACAGCTTAAGGAGGTAGTTTTTTGGGCGGTAAAACTATGGGAGGAAATGTGGCAGATAAAGTGCGGCAAATGACTCAGCCGCTGTGCGATGCGCAGGGCGTGTTTTTGTGGGACGTCCGCTTTGAAAAAGAAGGCGCATCATGGTATCTGCGTGTCTTTATAGACAAAGACGGCGGCGTGGACATAGACGACTGCGAGGCTGTTTCACGACCGCTGAGTGACCTTCTGGACGAGAGCGACCCCATACCGCAGTCATATGTGCTGGAGGTAGGCAGCCCCGGGCTTGCCAGAGAACTTCGCAGACCCGAGCATTTTCAGTGCTGCATAGGCGACGAAATAAAAGTGCGGCTCATTCGCCCCGACGAAAGCAGCGGCGAGAAAGAGCTGATAGGTACGCTTTGCGGCTTTGAAAAGAATATCATATATATGAAACGGACAGATAACGGCAGCGATGCCACTCTTCCGCTGGGCAGCTGTGCATATGTCAGACTGCACGACGACGAAGACCTGTTTGCCGATACAGAATAAGGAGGAATTGAGAAAAATGAAAAACGAGATCAAAGCACAACAGAAAAGCGAGTTTTTTGAAGGGTTCAGACTTCTTGCCAAAAAGCATGGTATGCAGCCCTCGGAGCTTGCCTCTATGGCAGCTGACAGCATCGCCGCCAAGGTAAAGGCAGACTACCCCGACTGCGGCAATATATCCGTGAAGATAGATGCGGAAGAGAACAAGGAAAAGGTCGATATAAGAATAGTAAAGACCATAGTTGCAAACGGCAGTGTTAAAGACAGCGGCAACGAGATAAGCCTTGACGATGCGAAAGAAATCTCACGCTCTGCGGATATAAACAAAAAGGTTCGCATAAAAGTGCCTGCCTCGCGCTATCTTGAAGAACTGGCAGAGTACTGCGCAAGGGCAAGACGTGAAGCAGAGTTTTTCATAAGCATGAAACTGCTTGCAGAGAAAAACCAGATAGCCATTGAAGATCTTGCCGACAACATCGGTCAGAACATTATGAAAGCGGCTAAGAAGTATTACCCCGGCAGCGAGGATATCCGCGTTGAGATCGATACCGAGAAAGAAACGTTCGATGTAAAGCTTGTAAAGAAGATAGTCGAGGGCGAGCCTGAGGATCCTGCCAACGAGATAAGCCTTGAAGAAGCAAAGATGTTCGATGAAAGCGCGCAGGTCGGCGGCGAGAATGTTACTCTGCTGGATACCACAACTTTCAACAGAGTTACCACTTCAAGCGCAAAGCAGTCTATAAAGCAGGATATACGTACTATTGAAAGAGAAAGACTGCTCTCGCAGTTTGATTCAAAGCGTGAAGAATGTGTCGCAGCCGTTGTTACAAAGGTAGAGCCTGCAACGCTCAACGCAATAGTTACTATAGACGGCAGTGAAGCGTATCTGAGAAGAAACGAGCAGATACCGGGCGAGACACTCAAAGCAGGCGACAGCATACAAGTTTATGTCGAAACCATTTCAGACAGCGAAAAACGCCCTGCGATAAAAATTTCCCGTACCAAGCGCGAAATGGTGCGCAAGCTGTTTGAAAGAGAAGTGCCCGAAATTTATGACGGCATTGTTGAGATAAAGTCTGTGGCAAGAGAAGCAGGCTCGCGCACAAAGCTTGCGGTTTGCAGCAAGGATAAAAACGTCGATGCTGTTGGCTCCTGCATAGGGCCCAAGCATACAAGAATTTCGGCTGTTATAAAAGAGCTCAAAGGCGAGAAGATAGATGTTATCCCCTATTCTGAGGACGATGCAGAATTTATAGCAAACGCCCTCTCGCCTGCGCAGGTTCTGCGTGTTGATATCCTCGATGAGGAGATAAAGAGCTGCCGCGTGGTAGTGCCCAACAACCAGCTGTCGCTCGCAATAGGCAATAAGGGTCTTAACGCCAAACTTGCACACCACCTTACAGGATATAAGATAGACATAGTACCCGAAACACCGGTTGAGGATTAAGGGGCGCTTTATGAAAGTAAGAAAAATACCTATGCGTATGTGCCTTGGCTGCGGCGAGATGAAGCCGAAGAAAGAGCTTGTAAGAATAGTAAGATCCCCCGAGGGCGATATATCTATAGACCTTACAGGTAAAAAATCGGGCAGAGGCGCATATATATGCAAAAATGCCGAGTGTCTGGAAAAGGCAAGAAAAGCGCGCAAACTTGAAAAAAGCTTTTCCTGCCAAATAGAGCAGTCGGTCTACGATACAATGGAGGCGGAGCTTAAAAGTGCCGAGTAACAACGCAAAAAATATGGGCGGTCTGTTTTCAATGTGCCGCAGGGCAGGCAAACTGTGTATGGGCATGGATATGGTGAAAAACGCCTGTGCAAACGGCGAAGCGTGCGGCGTGTATGTCGCAAGCGATATATCACCAAAGTCGCTCAAAGAAGCAAAGTATATCTGTTTTAAAAACGGCGTAAAGCTTTATAGTGCAGATATGACTATGCAGCAGATAGCAGATACAGTCGGCAAACGGTCGGGCATCTTGGCAGTGTGCGATAAGGGCTTTAACAAAAAAGCAGCTTCTTCGCTTTGTGAGATACCCATAGACCCCACCGCGTTCCATATGTGACTTTTATTTCAGAGAGGAGTTTAGCCTATGGCAGCAAAGGCAGTCAAAAAATATAAAGTAAGCGATCTGGCTAAAGATATATGTGTCAGCAGCAATGAAGTCATTCAGCTTCTTGCAAACGCGTTCGGTGACACAGGCAAGAAAACAGCTTCATCGCTCAGCGACGAGGAGGTAAACTACGTCCTCGAGTATTATACGCAAAAAACTCAGGTAACGGGTTTTGAAGAATATTTCGCAGCAAAAACAACTTCCAAAAAGCCTGCGGAAAAGAAAGCTTCACCTAAGAAGAAAGAGCCCGAAAAGGCTCAGGAAAAGCCCAAGGCGGAGGAAAAAGCAGAGAAGGCAGAAAAGGCAGAAAAGTCCGAAAAGACGGACAAGAAAACCGAGAAACCTGCCGCTCCTGCGCCCAAGCAGAAGCCCAAAAAGGAAGTCGCCAAGAAGAAAAATTCGGGTCAGAAAATACTTTTCGGCGGCAAGAGCGATGACAACGCAAAGGGCTACACCGTTTCTGAGGGCACAAAGGACAGCAAGCGCAAGACCGTCGATACAAGGGGTTCGTATATAGAGCTTGATAAGTATAACGAAAGATACGATAACCTTGCAGATAACAGAAACCACGGCGGCAGCAAGGATAACTTCACCAAGAAGCAGAAGATAACACAGAAGTCGCAGCAGTATAAAAAGCAGCAGCACTCTAAGAAAGAGAGCGAGAGCGAGAAAGACCGCCTGCGCAGACTGGAGCTTGAAAAGGCAAGAAAGCAGCAGCTCAAAGTTATGATACCCGACGAGATCGTGGTTTCAGAGCTTGCCGCAAGGCTGAAAGTTACCGCTACCGAGGTCATTAAAAAGCTTATGATGCTGGGCGTTATGGCATCTATAAATGAAGTTATAGACTTCGATACCGCGGCTTTGGTTGCAGACGAAATGGGCGCTAAGTATGAAAGAGAAGTTCACGTTACTATTGAAGAGCGCCTTATAGTAGACGAAGAGGACAAGGAAGAGGATCTCGTTGAAAGATGCCCCGTTGTTGTAGTTATGGGTCACGTTGACCACGGCAAGACCTCTATCCTTGACAGGATACGCCATGCAAATGTGGCAGACGGCGAGGCAGGCGGTATTACGCAGCATATCGGCGCGTATCAGGTAAAGGTAAACGGCAAGGATATAACATTCCTCGATACCCCCGGTCACGAAGCGTTCACTTCTATGCGTGCAAGAGGCGCGAATATTACAGATATCGCAATACTTGTTGTAGCCGCCGATGACGGCATTATGCCGCAGACTGTTGAATCTATCAACCACGCAAAGGCAGCAGGCGTTTCTATAATAGTTGCTATAAACAAGATGGATAAAGTCGGCGCAGACCCCGACAAGGTAAAGCAGGAGCTTACCAAATACGACCTTGTTGTTGAGGACTGGGGCGGCGACGTTATAGCTGTTCCCGTATCCGCTAAAACAGGCGAGGGCATTGACGAGCTGCTTGAAAATATCCTGCTCGTTGCAGAAGTTAAAGAACTTAAAGCCAATCCCAACAAGTTGGCTAAGGGTACTGTCGTTGAGGCGCGCCTCGATAAGGGCAAAGGCCCTGTAGCTACAGTGCTTGTGCAGAACGGTACACTCAATCTCGGCGATATAATAATAGCAGGCACAGCAGTGGGCAGAATAAGAACGATGACCAACGATAAGGGTCAGCAGGTAACAAAAGCAGGCCCGTCATGCCCCATTGAGATAACAGGTCTTGCTGAAACACCTGCCGCAGGCGATATATTCAACGCCGTTGCAGATGAAAAACTTGCAAGAGAGCTTGTTGAGCAGAGAAAGCATAAAGCCAAGGAAGAAGAGTTCAGCCGGTATCAGAAGGTAACTCTGGATAACCTGTTCTCTCAGATATCAGAGGGCGAGATAAAAGAGCTGCCTATCATAGTCAAAGCAGACGTTCAAGGCTCTGTTGAGGCTGTAAAACAGTCGCTTGAAAAGCTCTCTAACGAAGAAGTAAGAGTAAAAGTTATACACGGCGGCGTGGGCGCAATATCGGAAAGCGACGTTATGCTTGCATCTGCTTCAAACGCCCTGATAGTAGGCTTTAACGTAAGACCCGACCCCGTTGCAAAAGAAAACGCGGATCACGATGGCGTTGACATAAGACTTTACAGGGTAATTTATGACGCTATTGAAGAAATTGAAAGCGCTATGAAAGGTATGCTCGCGCCCAAATTCCGCGAGAGCGATACAGCAAGAGTCGAAGTGCGTCAGGTATATAAGATCACGGGCGTAGGCAACGTTGCAGGCTCTTATGTACTCAGCGGCAAGATAGGCAGAAATGACCTTATCAGAGTTGTGCGCGACGGCATAATCATAGCCGACGACAAAATGAGTTCTCTCAAACGTTTCAAAGACGACGTGAAAGAAGTCGCGGCAGGCTATGAGTGCGGCATAACTCTTGAAAAGTTTACCGATATTAAAGAGGGCGACATATTCGAGGCTTATGTAATGGAGGAATATCAGGAATAATGGCTAATTTTAAAGCAGGCAGAATGTCGGGCGACATACGCAGGATAATATCGGCAAAAATGCGCGACCTCAAAGATCCCCGCATTAAAAACGCCGAAATGCTTACCGTTGTGCGCTGCGATGTATCTTCTGACGGCTCGTACTGCAAAACGTATATATCGTCATTCGAGGGGTACGCCAGCGCAAAAGAGGCTGTAAAGGGCTTGAACAGCGCAAAGGGCATATTAAAGCGCGAGATATCAAACGTTTTAAAGCTTCGCAAATGCCCCGAGCTTGAGTTCATAGCAGACGATTCAATGGAGCATTCCGCTCATATAAACAAGCTTTTGAAAAGCGTTCTGCCCGAAAACAGCGGCGAGGAGGGCGAAGAAGATGACGTTTGATAAAATAGCGGCTTTTCTGAAAGATAAAAGCGTAAACAACTATATCTTGCTCACCCATAAAAGCCCCGACGGCGACACGTTGGGCAGCGGCTTTGCCCTTTGCAGAGTGCTTAAAAATATGGGCAAAAAGGTCAAAGTGCTGGGCAGTGACGGCTTCCCCGACAGATATTATTTTCTGTATGAAGGCTACAGCGCCGACAGCTGGCAAGAGAGCGAGCCGCACAAGGTAATAGCGGTAGATATCGCAGACACCGCTCTCATGGGCAAGAACCTTGAATACTATACCCGCCCCGACACTGTTGACCTTTGCATAGACCACCATATCTCAAACAAGATGTATGCTAAACAAACTTATGTTGATGCCGATGCATCTGCCACAGGGCTTGTGCTTTTTGAGCTTTTCAGCTTTATGGGAATAGAGATAGACAAGCAGACCGCTGTGTGCCTTTATACCGCAATAGCCACCGATACAGGCTGTTTTAAGTACGAAAACACTACTCCGCGCGCGCATATCGCGGCGGCAGCTCTTATGGAAAAAGGCGTTGACTACACACGCATAAACCGCCTGATGTTCGATATAAAAAGCCGCAGACGAATTGAAGTTGAGCAGGCGGCGCTGGCACATCTCGACCAGGCGGCAGACGGCAGGATCACGCTTTTGTGCGTTACCAAAGAGCTTCTGGAAAAAACAGGCGCTGACGAAGCGGAAATATCGGGTCTTTCGGCTGTGCCGCTTACGGTAGAGGGCACGGACGTAGGCGTTACCATACGCTATAAAGATGAGAACCGCTACAAGCTATCTGTCCGCACGACCGACAAAGCAGATGCTTCCGCAATATGCAAAGAGTTTGGCGGCGGCGGTCATATACGCGCGGCAGGGTGCGAGATAAACGCCCCTCTTGATGAGGTAAAGCGCATGATAATAAACGCCGCTGAAAAACATCTGTCATAACATTATGAGTAATATAAATGATAACATCTGCGGTATAATACCCGTAAACAAACCGCAGGGCTGGACATCTTTTGACGTCGTTGCCAAACTGCGCGGCATACTGCATATCAAAAAAATAGGTCACAGCGGAACGCTCGACCCCATGGCAACAGGCGTGCTGCCCGTGTTTGTCGGCAAGGCAACAAGGGCTTGCGATATGCTCCCCTTTGATAACAAAAGCTACCTGGCAGGCTTTAAAATGGGCGTTTGCACCGATACGCAGGACATCACGGGAGAGGTGCTCAACACCTGCGATAATTTGCCATCTTTTGAAGAAATAACAGAAGCTGCAAACAGCTTTCTTGGCGATATAATGCAGCTTCCGCCAATGTATTCCGCCGTTAAGGTGGACGGCAAAAAGCTCTATCAGCTGGCAAGGCAGGGCAAGACTGTTGAGCGCACGCCGAAACCGCGCCGCGTTGAAAAGATAACCGTGCGCGAGTATGATGAAACTACCGGCGAGGGCGTTTTATATACCGCGGTCAGCAAGGGCACTTATGTGCGCACGCTTATAAACGATATAGGCGAAAAACTGGGCTGCGGCGGCTGTATGACAAGTCTGGAGCGGCTTTCTGCGGCAGGCTTTGTAAAAGCGCAATGCTATACTTTGGAGCAAATTCAAGCTTTCGCAGATGAAGGCAAGCTCTCGCAGATAATAATACCCTTGCAGAGCGTTTTTTCAGCACACTATGATGAGCTTACCCTGGGCGAGCGCGCAGCCGTGATGTATAAAAACGGCGTAAAACTTCACGGCAAGCAGGCAGGTATAAAAAATCTTTCTCTTGCAAACGGCGTTACATTTATGGTGTGCGACAGCGAAGATAACTTTTTAGGTCTTGCACGGTACAACGCGGAGGCAGACGAGCTTATAAGCCTGCGCAACTTTTACTGAGTTTTGGGTGTATGATATGAACGTTATAAATAACATCAAAAATATAAACTTTTCAGCCGCTCCCACCGTTACGGCTGTCGGCATATTTGACGGCGTACATATCGCCCACAGGCGCGTTATAAACACCGCCGCCGAACTTGCCAAAAATCTGGGCGCGCAGTGCTGTGTTTTCACCTTTGATACAAAGTCTGTCAGCACAAAAGGCGGCACACCGCTTCTCACCGAGGGCGAAAAACTTCGCAGGCTTGAAGAAAGCGGCGCGCAAACGGTGGTATCGCTAGATTTTTCATCACTGCGCGATATGCCGCCGCAAAGTTTTGTAAATGACATTCTTCTTAGTAAAAACGTGCTGAACTGCCGCGTGATAGTGTGCGGAAACGACCTGCGCTTTGGCAAAAATGCCGCGGGCGATATACAGCTTCTTGAAACGCTTTGCGCTAAAGCAGGCGTGACCGTGACCGCTCTTGATCTTATGCGATCAAGCGGCGAGGTAATTTCAACAACGCGCATTAAAAAGCTGTTTGAAAACGGCGAGTGCGAAAAAGCAAACTCCCTTCTCGGCGAAGATATATGTTATACACTGCCCGTGACACACGGCAACGAAATAGGCAGAAAAATGGGCTTTCCTACAATAAATCAAACCTTTCCCGAAGGCCTTTTCCTGCCGCGTTTTGGGGTGTATTGCTCCAAAACCGTTATAGACGGCAAGGAATACGAAAGCGTTTCAAATATCGGCGTAAAGCCGACCATAGGCAGCGCAGCTCCTTGCATAGAAACGCACCTTTTTGATTTTTCGGGCGATCTATACGGCGAGAGCGTTACTGTGAGCCTGAAAAGTTTTCTTCGCGCCGAGCAGCGCTTTGAAAGCCGCGAGCAGCTCTTTGAGCAGATAGCCAGAGACAAGCAGCGCGCCAAAGAATATTTTAACTTAGCTAACTAACGAAAGGACGGTAATATAAAAATGGACAAAAAAGTAAGAACGAGATTTGCCCCCTCCCCAACAGGCTATATGCACATAGGCAACCTGCGCACCGCGCTTTTTACCTATCTTATAGCGAAGAAAAACGGCGGCGATTTTATCCTGCGCATAGAGGATACCGACCGCGAACGTTACGTTGAGGGCGCGGTAGACGTCATCTATAACACCCTGCGCGATGTGGGTCTTAACTGGGACGAAGGTCCTGACATAGGCGGCCCTGTAGGCCCTTATGTGCAGTCTGAAAGAATGGGTATGTTCAAGCAGTATGCAGAAGAGCTCGTAAAAAAAGGCGAGGCGTATTACTGCTTTTGCGATAAAGACAGGCTTGCGGAACTTCGCGATATACAGCAGGCAAGCGGTTTAACACCGATGTATGACCGCCACTGCCGCGACCTTAAGCCCGAGGAAATACAGAAAAACCTCGATGCAGGCATTCCCTATGTTATCAGGCAGAAGATACCCACCGAGGGCACTACCACTTTCCACGATGAGATATACGGCGACATAACCGTTGAAAATTCCACGCTTGACGACCAGATACTTCTCAAAGCCGACGGTATGCCCACATATAACTTTGCAAACGTCGTTGACGACCACCTTATGGGCATAACGCACGTTGTCAGGGGCAACGAATATCTTGCCTCCGCGCCCAAGTATGAACTTTTGTATAAGGCTTTCGGCTGGGAAGTACCCAAGTATATACACGTTGAGCATATTATGAAAGACAAGCAGCATAAGCTTGCCAAGCGTGACGGCGATGCCTCCTATCAGGATCTTATGCAGAAAGGCTACCTTAAAGAGGCGGTGCTCAATTATATTGCTCTGCTAGGCTGGGCTCCCAAAGGCGAGGAGGAGATCTTCTCCCTCGATGAGCTTATAAAAGAGTTCGATATAAGCGGTCTTTCAAAAGCGCCTGCCATTTTTGACCCGATGAAGCTAAAAGCCATAAACGGCAAGTATATAAAGGCACTGCCGCCCGAAAAGTTTGCAGAGTATGCCGTGCCTTATATAAAGCAGTCGGTAAAGCGCGAGGACGTAGATTTAAACAAAATAGCCGCACTGCTTCAGGCAAGAACAGAAGTTTTCACCGATATTCCCGAGCAGGTAGATTTTATAGATGCCCTGCCGCAGTATGAAAACTCCCTCTACTGCCACAAGAAAATGAAAACAGACGAAACTACTTCTCTCGATGCTCTTAAGAAAGCCCTCCCCGTGCTGGAAGGCATTACCGACTGGACGGAAGAAAACATACACACCGCTCTGTTCTCACTCGTTGAAACTCTCGGCGTGAAGAACGGCTATATCCTCTGGCCTGTAAGAGTGGCAGTGTCCGGCAAGGCGTTCACCCCGGGCGGCGCAGTAGAACTTTGCGCTATTTTAGGTAAAGATGAAAGCCTTGACAGAATAAGAAAAGGAATAGCTCAGTTATCATAAATCTATCACAAAAGCATGGTAATATTTTAAAGATGTATTTTACGGTAAAGGAGCGATACTTAAAAAATGATAGAAGTCAAAAACCTAAGCAAGCATTACGGCGACCAGATAGCCGTCAACAATATCTCGTTTACTGCAAACGACGGCGAGATACTCGGCTTTCTCGGCCCTAACGGCGCAGGCAAGTCTACCACAATGAATATGCTCACAGGGTATATCTCATCTACCGACGGACAAGCGCTGATTAACGGCATAGATATTCTGGAAGAGCCTATGAAAGCAAAAAAGGAGATAGGCTACCTCCCCGAACTTCCGCCGCTGTACCCCGATATGACTGTAAAAGAGTATCTGCGCTTTATTTACGATCTTAAAAAATGTAAACTTCCGCGCAATACCCACCTAGCCGATATATGCAAGCTGGTAAAGATAGAAAACGTATATAACAGAATAATAAAGCACCTCTCTAAAGGCTACAGACAGCGTGTGGGGCTGGCGCAGGCGCTGGTAGGCAACCCAAAAGTGCTTATACTCGATGAACCCACAGTCGGTCTTGACCCCAGCCAGATAATCGAGATACGCACGCTTATAAAAAAGCTCGGCAAAAGCCATACAGTTATTCTGTCGTCTCATATTCTTTCCGAAGTACAGCAGGTGTGCGACAGGATAGTAGTTATAGACCACGGCAGTATTGTAGCCGACGATACCGAAGAAAACCTCTCTAAAGCCCTCTCGCAGGAGCATAAACTGATAGCGCAGATAGAAGCCCCCACGCAGCAGGTCTTTGAAACTATAGATACCATAAAGGGCGTAAAGAAGATAGAACTTTTGAAAGAACGCCCCGACAGCGTTAATGACTATCTTATTGAGACCGACGAAAAGACCGATATACGCCGCGAGCTGTTTGAAAAAATATCGCAGAGCGGCTGGTGTATGTTAGGGCTCAAAACGCAGGAGCTTTCGCTTGAAGATATATTCTTGAAACTTACCATGGGCGAAAGCATAAAGGGCTTTAAAAATTCAGCAAAGGAGGGAGAGCAGTAATGGGTGCAATATTCCGCCGCGAACTTCTCGCGTATTTCACAACGCCTATAGGATATATCTTTCTGGCGCTGTTTTATGCAGGTTCGGGTCTTTTCTTCAACCTTACAGCGCTTCGGGCAGGCTCAGCCGACATGACATCGATGTTCACGCTGATGATATATGTTCTGCTCGTCGCAATACCCATACTTACAATGCGTACCCTCTCCGAGGAGAAAAACCAAAAGACCGACCAGTGTCTGCTCACATCCCCCGTAAGCTTGTTGGGGCTGGTAATGGGCAAGTTTTTAGCTGCTTTTCTGATATATACCCTCGCCGTGGCTATGATGCTCGTGTACGCAGTCGTGGTATCTGCATTTGCAAAGCCCGACTGGCTTGTGATAATAGGCAATATAGTCGGCTTTATGCTGCTGGGCGCGGCTTTTATATCGATAGGCATATTCGTTTCGTCACTTACCGAAAACCAGATAATCTCAGCAATAATAAGCTTTGCTGCCATGCTCATGTGCTACCTGCTGAGCTCTATTGCTGCTCTCGTGCCCGTTCAGTGGCTGTCAGATGTTATCTCGGGTCTTTCGTTCGTTGACAGATATACAGGCTTTACTCTGGGTCTTTTTGACCTTTCAAACGTCCTGTTTTTCGTAAGCGCTTGCGCGGTGTTTCTTTTCCTTACCGTCAGGGTACTGGAAAAACGCCGCTGGAGCTGATGAAAGGAGGCGCTTTAGATGTCAGATAATATCAAAGATAAAGAAAATATCGAAAATACCGAAGAAACAAAAGATACCAAAGAAAAGAGACCCAAGGATAAGAAAGAACAAAGCGGCGTTGCCAAAGCCAGAAAGCGCCGCAACGCAAAGGTCTTTAAGCATACCACACTTGCAACAGTGCTTACCGTTATATTTATAGCGGCTGTTGTGCTTGTCAACGTTATAGCTTCTATAATTTTTGACAGATACCCCCTTACCATAGACCTTACCGAAAACAGTAAGTATTCTATCTCAAAAGAATCTGCCGACTATGTAAAGAGCATAGATAAAGAGATACGCATAACCGTTCTGGCAGAAAGAGAAGTGTATCTCAACATAAACGAGTATACAGTGCAGGCGGTAGAGCTTTTAGACAGATATACCCAGTATAACCCAAAAATAAGCGTTACCTATGTAGATCTGCTCTCAAACCCCGAGGTAAAATCGCGCTATACCGATGTTGACCTTCTCAACAACGACATAATATTTGAAACGGTGGCAACGTCAGCCTCCGGCGAGGAAACCTTTGACCGTATGCGTATAGTACACCTTTCAGACCTCGTTACATGGAGCGCGGACTTCACATCGCAGGTAACCGATATGAACATGACCGTTGAGACCTATGCAGACTACCTCTGCGGCGGCGACTATGCAACGTTCATAAACTACTATCAGGGCTATATCGAGGGCTCAAACGCCGAAAGCGCGTTCACCTCTGCAATTATGACCATAACAGACCCCGACCCTATAAACGTTACTATACTTACAGGTCATAACGAGGCAGCGCAGATAGAGTATTTCAAACAAATGCTCACCGCAAACGGCTATGAGCTCAACGAGATAAACATCTACACAGAGGAGATCCCCGAGGATACCGACCTGCTCATAATCCCTGCCCCCGCCGAGGATTACTTTGACGATGATATAAAGAAAGTTTCAGACTTTCTTCTCAACGACGGCAACCTTGAAAAAGATGCCATGTATATCGCATCCGTATCTCAGGGCGATACCCCCAACCTTGACGAATTTCTGGAGGAATACGGCATCAGGGTAGAGCACGAAATGATAATCGAGCGTGATACAGACCATATCTTCGGCTACTATCCCTACTATACCATACCTACTATAGTAAGCGAGCATTATCTGCAAGACGTGAATACAAGCGACTATCTTTTGTATATGGTAGCGGCGCGCCCCATTACCCTTTTGTTTGAGGAGCAGAATATGACTACCACCGAAGCTTTCGTGCAGTCAACTTCTTCCGCTATATCGCTAGACTATACCGATGAAGATGCTCAGATAGATACCTCGCAGAAGGGCAGCGCCTATACTTCCGTTGCCATAGCTTCAAAAGCCGCATTTACGGAAGAATCGACCGCTTACAGCAATATCTTAGTCCTAGGCAGCGACCAGTTCGTTTCCGACAGCAACCTGCAAGCGCCGCAGTTCCAGAACAGCGAGTATATCATAAGCCTTCTCAACGGCATGACCGGCAAGACCGACACCGGCATTGTAATAGCTACAAAAACCATAACAGGCAACACGTTTGACCTCACACAAAAGCAGTCCTCCATACTAAAATGGACATTTCAGGCTGTAATACCCGTGCTTGTGCTTGTAATAGGCTTTGTAGTCTATAAAAAGAGAAAGAATAAGTGATGGCGGTGATGTTTTATGAACAGTAAATTAAAAGGCGTAATTGCAGGAGGCGTTGTGCTTTGCTGCCTAGGCGCAACGCTTGCGTTTCTCGAATTTACAGGCAAGCCCGATGACAGCAGCAGCTCTAGCAGCGTAGACACAAGCATTGTCGAGGAAGAAAACCTCTATCCGCTCACCACGCTTGTAAAAGAAAGTATCTCGCAGATCACCTTTTCAAACGAATACGGCGAGCTTCATATCGTGCGCAGCGGCACTTCGCAGCAGCCCACATGGTCTGTTGAGGAGCTTGACGGCATAAAGCAAAACGGCACAGCGGTAAGCGCCTGCCTGAATATATGCTCCTCTCTCTCGGGTAAAGAGCTCGTTGAAGAAAACGCTTCCGACCTTGCAAAATACGGTCTGGAACAGCCCTCTGCAACTATCACAATATCTTCCGACAGCGCCGCTGATACCACTTTTCTCATCGGCGATGAGATACCCACAGGCAGCTACAGATATATTGTCCAGCAGGGCAGCCATACAGTATATACAGTGCTTATAAACAATATCAACTACTTTTTGCAAAACGAACAGTATTTCTGCGGTCTGTCGCTCGTCTATACCCCGTCAGATGACGCATGGCCTACCATAGACCGCCTCACCATAAAGCGCAAAGACTTAGACTATGATATGGTGTTCGTCTCCATTGACCCCGACAACGCCCCGATAGGCTTCGTGTCAACACAGGCTATGATAAAACCCGTCTATGCAGGTCTTGATATAACCAACTCCGCAGCCGTAACGCACGGGATATGGGGGCTTACCGCTTCTTCCGCAGTGGTAGTACACCCCACCGATGACGACTTTGCCGAGTATGGTCTGAGCGATCCGCAGTGCACCGTAATTCTTGACTGCGATACCGAGGACTACACTCTGAAGATAGGAAACGAGGTCTACGCCACCGACGAAGAGGGCAACGAAACACAGCAAGTAGCAGGCTACTATTGCTATATAAACGCCGCAGGTACAGACTGCATCTATATAATACCTGCCGAAAACTGCGCTTGGGCTACAGTCGTTCCCGGCGATATAATAGGCGGTCAGATGGCAAGCAACTATATCATGGATCTTACCGGAATAACTATCGAGACCGCCGACAAGACCTATGACACGGTAATTAACGCAGTCGCCGAGGATAAAGACAAAGGCATTGAAGAAGTTTTTGAAGTAACTATAGACGGTCAGGACGTTGACGAAGATCTCTATAAAAACTGGTATACCTTCTGGCTGGAATGCCCCACTACAGAAACTTACTTTGAGCCGCTCACAGGCGAGGAAACGCTGTGGTGTACCGTGACCATTTCAAGAAAAGACGGCACACAGCAGGTAGTAAAATACTATCAGACCACCGGCAGACGTATCATAGTCGAGATAGACGGAAACGTCGGCTATAAAATACCCGTAAGCTATGCCGAAACGCTTATCAAAAACCTTGAGAACGTCAAAAACGGCATCGCGATAGTCGAAACATATTAACGAAAGGAAGTAATGCAAATGGCACAGGAAAAGACTGAAAAGACTGATAACAAAACTACAAAGTTTTTCACTTATAAGGGTTATCCGCTCGTGAGAAAGGACAACGAGCTTTACTATGGCAACATGGGCGACGAATTTGTGGTGTGGCTGCAAATTTTAGAGACCGCTGACACAGCCGACATAAAAGCCGCAACAAAGGTCGCGCTTTATAAAATGGCTACCGACGAAAGTATAGATATCTTCGACCGCGTCGTAAAAAGCGCAGAAAAAAACAGCCTCTACAGCGCGCTTGATATAGCGCACGCATGGCTTACCGTATAGAGGCAAGAAGTTAGATGTTAGAAGTCAGAAACGGTTTTACTCATTTTGAGTGAAGCCGTTTTCTTCTGCGGTTTAGAGTTAGAAGCAAGAGGCAAGATATGATAAAGGCAACGTTTGCGCATTGTAATATTTTGTGTATTATTTGCGCTTACGCGCCGCCTGCGGAGCTGTTCACCGCTTACATTTACATATTCTGACAATCATATACCACTGAGATCCACCCTCCCATAAGCCCCTCATAAGAGTAGTTGGAAGAATATTCTGCCCTGCTAGAGGCTAGAAGTGAGAAGTTAGAGGTTAGAAATATTTCTACAACATTTGCGCCTGCTTTTCATTTCTGCGGTTTAAATAGAAGCAAGAGGCAAGAACCGCGCCCAGCAACTACAGCTACTCACCGCACATTCACACCCCAAAAACCAAGTCCCACCCTCATGCCACTGGAAGAATATTCTGCCAGTCGCCTTTCCCGTTGGGCGGTGTGCGGTAGGGAAATATAATTTCTCTGAAATCGAACGATCCCCCGGAAATGCCGTGTTTCCGAGGGATATTTATTTTCTTATTTACGCCACCGCGTGTTCAGTATTTTAGCCTATGATCGGCCATTTTCTATTTCTCCCAGCAGTCTTTCAAACACCTCATCAGCAGGGCGAGACATTCCTTTTCCGGTACGCCGGCAAAGTGAAAAATACTTATAAAACAAACTATAAAATAACCCCACCCACTATCCGCCAAACAAGAGAACGTCGGAAGAATATTCTGCCCTGCTAGAGGCTAGAAGTGAGAAGTTAGAGGTTAGAAATTTCTATAACGCTTGCGCCAACTTGCCGTGCCTGCGGTTCAGATTCAGAGGCAAGAGGCAAGAAACGCCCCACAATCACAGCACACAGCCTCACTAAATACGCTCCACTCCCTAAAGTCATCACGTTTTCCAACACGCGGCTGGAAGAATATTCTGCCAGCTGTTTCTCTTTTGGGTGGTGTGTGGGAGAGAGCTATAATTTCTCTGAAATCAAACGATCCCCCGGAAATGCCGCGTTTCCGAGGGACTTTTTCTTATTTACGCCACCGCGTGTGCGGTTATTTTAGCCTGTAATCAGCCATTTTCTATTTCTCTCCGCAGTCTTTCAAACACCTCATCGGCAGGGCGAGACATTCCTTTTTTCGCCTGTTCATAGCCGACCGCCATTCTTGCGTTAAATTCTTCTTCGGTCATTTCATCACGGGCTTTCGGTACTCTTTGGGGTACAGATGGTCTGAACGGCAGACCGTCCCACAAGATTATCTCCCTGTAAAGCATATTGATGACCGTAGAAACAGGCAGACCGAGCTTAGCCATTACAGCCTCCGCTTGTTCTTTTATCTCGGGTTCTACCCTTGCAGTAACATTAGCTGTCCTCGATGCCATAATACCGACCACCTCGTATAATAAAGATGTATTCTAATTGCCTTTTAAAGACAAATAGGATATAATACAAGTATCGGATAGGGG
>CANRPG010000021.1 GCA_947632425.1 uncultured Clostridia bacterium
CAAGTGAAAGCGTTTTTTTGGTGTTTATAAGGTTGCCCTTGGTGGCAAACACCTGCCCTGCCATAAGCCTTTCCTCCTGTCATTTAAATGTATATGCCATTATAAGCCATATGCCGACCCATACCAGCGCCGCTGCGGCTGCTATTACAAGCCAGAAGACCGTAACCTTTTTGCGCAGCTTTTCGCTCTCTTCGTTTTTCTGTACTTTTTTACTTGCGCCGCGTATCTTGCTAAGCAGTATATTCAAAAGTATTATGCCTGCTATCGGTATTATGAGATACAGATACTTCATGACTGCTCTCCAAACGCTTCCTTAGCCTTTTCGGGTGAGTAGTATTTCTTTATATGCTCATCGTCAACACGTTCAAGCTCTGATTTCGGCAAAGTCGAAAGCAGCAGCCAGCCGAGATCCAGCGTCTGATCTATAGTGCGATCCTCGTCAAACGATTGCGACAGAAAATGCTTTTCAAAAAGCTTACCGAAGCCTAAATAGTCTTTATCCGTCTGCGAAAGCTCTTCCTCGCCTATTACAGATGCCAAAGCCCTTGCGTCCTGCACTTTTGCATACGATGCGAACAGCTGGTTTGAAAGCATAGAGTGATCTTCCCTTGTAAAGCCCTCTCCTATGCCGTCTTTCATAAGTCTTGAAAGCGATGGCAGCACCGAAACCGGCGGATATACACCCGTTTGGTCTAGTCCTCTGTCAAGAACTATCTGACCCTCTGTTATATATCCAGTAAGGTCGGGCACAGGGTGAGTTATGTCATCATTGGGCATTGTAAGTATGGGTATCTGCGTTACAGACCCTTGCGCACTCTTTATTATGCCTGCTCTTTCATAAAGCGATGCAAAGTCTGAATACAGATAGCCGGGGAAGCCTTTTCTGCCGGGGATCTCGCCCTTAGAAGACGAAAATTCTCTGACTGCCTCTGCGTATGATGTCATATCTGTAAGTATAACAAGTATGTGCATATTATGCTCAAATGCCAGATATTCGGCAGCTGTAAGAGCGCACCTCGGGGTGAGTATCCTCTCAATTATCGGGTCGTTTGAAAGATTCAGAAACATGACCGTTCTCTGCAATGCGCCCGACTCCTCAAAACTGCGCTTGAAGTAGTCGGCAACGTCATTTTTAACGCCCATTGCGCCGAACACCACGGCAAAGTCCTTGCCGCTCTCGTCTGCAATTTTAGCCTGCTTTACTATCTGCACCGCAAGCTTGTTGTGTGAAAGTCCCGAGCCTGAAAATATCGGCAGCTTCTGACCTCTTATCAATGTCGCCAAGGCATCTATAGAAGAAATGCCCGTGTTTATATAGTTTCTCGGGTATGTTCTGTAAACGGGGTTCAAAGGCTTGCCGTTTATGTCCGCATACTTTTCGGCAAGTATGTTTCCCAGCCCGTCAATAGGCTTGCCTGCTCCGCTGAATATTCTGCCGAGCATTTCGGTAGACAGCGCAAGTTCCATAGGTTTGCCCTCAAACTGTGTTTCGGTATTTTCAAGAGAAAGTCCGCTTGTGCCCTCAAACACCTGCAAAACAGCCTTGTCCTCGCTTACCTCTACAACTCTTGCAAGCCTTTGCGTGCCGTCATCGAGCTTTATTTTCGCCATTTCGTCATAGCCTATGCCCGAAACGCCCTCCAGCGCCACGAGCGGCCCGTTAATCTGACTCAGACCTATATATTTTACAGTCATTGTAAACGCTCCTTTCGGCTGTCAGACAGAAGTTCTCAGCCTGTCAAAGGTCTGCACCATATCTCTCTGATATTCGTCGAACATCTCGGGTTTATCGTTTGGTATGTCGTACTTGACCTTTATAAGCTTTTCAAACCAGCCTGTGGCAGTAATATCCGCAACGCTTATGCCGCTTGCAACAGCCTCTTTCGCAAGCCGGTACAGCAGAAGAATGGTCTTCATCATAAGGTACTGCTTTTTCAGCGGCACGAACGTATCATCGGGGTGATATGCGTTCTGCTGCAAAAAGCCTACCCTTACAACTCTCGCCGTTTCAATAAGCACTTTCTGGTCGTCCGGCAGAATATCAGAACCCATAAGTTTTACTATCTCCATAAGGTTGGTCTCTTCTACCAGAATATTTGAAAGCTGCTGACGTGCGCTCATAAAGTCGGGCGCGATGTTCGTGTTGTAATAATCTGCAAGATCGTCGGAATATTCCGAATAGCTCAGATTCCAGTTTATAGCAGGGTAATGCCTTGCATACGCCAGCGATTTATCAAGCGCCCAGAAGCAGCGCACAAATCTTTTGGTGTTCTGCGTTACGGGTTCTGAAAAGTCAGAGCCCTGCGGTGATACCGCGCCTATTACAGTAACCGAGCCTTCCTTTCCGCAAAGAGCCTTTACATAACCTGCCCTCTCGTAAAACTGCGAAAGCCTTGACGGCAGATATGCAGGGAAGCCTTCCTCGGCAGGCATTTCTTCAAGTCTGCCCGAAATTTCTCTCAGCGCCTCCGCCCAGCGCGAGGTAGAGTCTGCCATTATTGCGGTATGGTAGCCCATATCTCTGTAGTATTCCGCAAGCGTTATGCCCGTGTATATAGACGCCTCTCTTGCCGCAACAGGCATATTCGAGGTGTTCGCTATGTGTATGGTTCTTTCTGTAAGAGGTCTGTTGGTCTTGGGGTCTATAAGCTCCGAAAACTCCTCCAGCACCTGTGTCATCTCGTTGCCGCGCTCGCCGCAGCCGATGTATACGATTATGTCTGCATCGCACCATTTTGCCAGCTGATGCTGTGTCATCGTCTTTCCCGTGCCAAATCCCCCGGGTATTGCAGCCGCGCCGCCCTTTGCCACAGGCACTACCGTGTCTATTATCCTCTGACCCGTAATAAGCGGTTTGTCAGCAGGAAGTCTCTCTGAAACAGGTCTTGCAACTCTTATAGGCCACTTCTGGCATAGTGTCAGAGCCGTTTCTTTGCCGCCGACTTCTATCTTTACCACTGTATCATTTACTCTATACCTGCCGCTCGGCGCGGCATAAGTCACTTTGCCTTCTTTAATATTTGGTGTAAGCATACACTTGTGGGTTATAAGCGGCGTTTCGGGGCAGGTGGCATATACCTCTCCTGCTTTCAGCACATCGCCCACCTTTACGCACACCGTAACATCATATTCCTTTTCGGTATCTATCGGTGCGACCGCAATGCCGTCCTCTATGAAAGCTCCTTTTCCGTTTGCCCCCATAGCAGCAAGAGGTCTTTGTATGCCGTCAAATATGTTCGATATTATCCCCGGCCCGAGCGTAACCTCCATAGGCGCGCCCGTGCTCTCGACCGGTTCGCCCGGCATAAGTCCGCCTGTGCCCTCGTACACCTGTATCGTGGTAAAATCCGCGCTCACGCCTATTACCTCGCCGATAAGGCGCTTTTGGCCCACATACACCATTTCCATCATCTGAAAGTCCTTTGTGTCCTTTACCTTCACAACAGGCCCGTTGACGGAATATATACTGTTCGTTTTTACATCTGTGTTTACAGTGTTCAACGTTTTCACTCCCATCGGCTATACTTTCAGACTGCTGTCTGCAATATCGGAAAAATTCTCCGCCTGCTTAATAAGCGCCGCGTCAAGCGTGCCGTCGCATATGACACCCACATTTGCAGGCTTTATCTTCACTCCGCCCAGAGCTATGGTGTCATCGCAGGTTATCTTCACGCTTTTGGGCAGACCCTCAAACAGCTCTGTCCTTTGCATATCGGCAGCAGATACGCGCACTTCGGCGTTTTCAATGTCGTAGCTTTTTTTATACTCGCTTATGCATCTGCCTATATACTCTTTGTATTCTTTTGTATCGCGAAACTGTATCAGCTTTTCCCTTACACCGTCAAAAAGCTTTTCGGTAAGCATATTTCTGTGCATAAGAATATCTTTCTGCACCTGAGAGCGCAGTGCGGCAGTCTGCTTTGCATACTTTGCAGCGATCGCAGCCTTGTCGCTTTCTATTGTTTTTTCTGCATCTGCATAGTATTTATCGCTTGCCTCTAAAACTATCCTGCTGCTTTCATTTTCAGCATCGCTTACCAGCTTGTCGGCTTTCTGCTTTGTTTCGCTGAGTATGGACTCACGCAGCATGGCAAGTTTTTCTTCAGCATTTATCATATTATCACTCCCGGAAACGTTACAGCCTTATACCCACCGCATCTGCAACATATTTTGATATTGTGCCCGAAATATTCGCCGAGGCGTGTCTGTCGGGTATCTCAACTATAAGCGGATATGCACATCTGAGCTTTGTTTCATACACATCATCGCGGCAAAGGTCGATAATTTTTGTGGTCATAAGCACCACCGCCACCGAACTGTCTCCCATAGCCTTTTCAAGCTCTTTTTTTACGTCCCCGGCAGTGTGCACCACAACGCCCTCTATACCGGCAAGGCGCATACCCATCTGCGTATCCGTGTTGTCGCTTATAAGATAGGCTTTCATAGCTTTTCCTCCCACGTAAGATCAGCCCAAGCCGTTTATTATAAGTATCGAGATAAGCAGTCCGTACAGCGCGATACCTTCACCAAGAACAACGAATATCAGTGACTTTACGAACGATTTAGGATCTTCAGCAACTGCGCCTATGGCAGCCGATGCACCCGAACCTACCGCAATGCCTGCGCCTATGCATGAAAGACCCGTGGTAAGACCTGCGCCGAAATAACCTATGCCTGCGCCGAGGGATATAACAGCGTTGACTGCCTCTCCTACAGCAGTTTCAGCCTCAGCGGCATAAACGAACTGACCGAACGGGAATATAACAGCCAGCAGCATAACGCCAAAAAACGTGCAGAGATTTGCAATAAAAGCACCCTTAGGGCTCTTGCCGTTTTTTACCTTGACGACCGCCGGTACAACAGGCGCACATATAAGCAAAAGACAAACAAGCGGTAAAATAAGTATCATCATAATAAAACCTCCAAAAAGCTATATATTTTTAACTTTGATCATTCACTGTCCACAGAGAGCGTTACCCCAACGGGCTCGAACGGTATGCCGTCGCCCTCATAAAAACGCGAGAACACCTCGTAAAATTCCAGACGGATAAGCTGTATCGCAACTATCATGCCTTCCATAGCCATTACAAACGCGTTGCCCACAACAAGCACTATCGGCTGCGCGGCGGCTGAAAAACTGTTCATAAGCGTCATTACAACCAGCATCATTCCTGCGTGGCAGAGGACAAATCCGCCTACCCTTAAAAACGACAGCGTATTTGAAACGTAGCTGAGCAAAAACTCAAACATCTCAAAAAAGTTCTCAACGATAAAGTTGCCTATGCCGCCCTCCTCGGGGTCCTCAGAAAGCTGCCAGCGTTTGTATTTTGCCGCTATCGAGAAAGGCACACGGCAGAATATACAAACAAGCGGTACAACTATCAGAAAGATTATATACATCGGCGTTGTAAGCGAAAAGCCTGCCAGCTTGCCTACCACCGCCGCACCCACAGACGAGTAGAAAACAATTCCTGCAATGCCGTTGCACCCGAATATTGCTTTTTCATAGTCGTGCTGTTTAAAGCCGGTTATTATGTTAAGTATCATAGACATCAGTATTATAGCCACGCCTATCGCAACCGCGCTTATCAGTATGAACGTCGTCTGGTCGAATATCTCCAGCGGCTTTTTGCCCCAGCCTATCGCCTCATAAACGGGGTCCAGGAAATCTTCAAACCCGAAGAACGACCCATACATAAACCCGAAGAACATACTTGAAAGTCCGCACCTTGAAAGCAGACCGCCGTATTTGTTTTTAAGCTTAAAGCTCATGAACAGCCCTGCCAGAAATACCACAAAGCCTTGTCCCAGGTCGCCGAACATTATACCAAACAGCAGCGTAAAACTAAGCGCCACAAAAAGCGTGGGGTTTATTCCGTTGTATACCGGCACGCCGTACATCTCAACTACCGATATATACGGTCTTGAGAACCAGCCGTTTTTAAGCTTTGTCGGCGGCGTTAAGTCGGGCTCTGAGTCGGCAGGAAGAATAGTTACCGAAACGCTTCTTATCTTTCCTACCTTCTTTTTAAACTCCTGCGATGCGCTCTTTGGCACGAACCCTTTCAGGAAGAACTTTCCGCTCAGCTCTGCGGCATTTTTCCTAAGTCCGAATATACTCTCCCTCATTGCCAGCTGATCGTAGACCTTCTGCATTTCATCGCGCCGCTCTTTTGAAAGCTTTGCCAGTTCCTCGTCTATCTGCTCTGCACGCAGCGATCGGCGGTTGACGGCATCGTTGAGCTCTTCAAGAGCCTTTTCGGGCGTACCCTGTATATAAGGTGATACCGTTACCGGCTCAAAATAAAGCATCTGGAATATCTCGTCTATAATAGCCTTGTCCTTGTTCGCGCAGAAGTACATTCCCCAGTAAAACTGCTTATCTTTGTCAAACGGTATAAAGAAGAACACTTCGTCGTAATATTCCAGCTTGCTGTAGCTGTCAATAGGCAGCTTGCCGAGTTTAAGATGAATATACTCGCAGCTGAACACCTGCTCAAAGTTGGCGTTCATGCCTTTTAAGTGGTTGAGCTGTTTTATAGCCGCTCCCTTTTCGGATATTTCCTTGTAACATTCGCGCTTTTCGTCTATCAGCGAGCCCAGCTGCTTTTCCAAGCCGGAGACATATCGCTCAAAGTCGTAAAGCGTTTTGTAGTCTGATTCCGAGTAGTCTGCCTCAAGCTGTGATGCCGCATCGATATTCAGCTTCCTGCAAAGCTCCCCGAATCTTCTCAAAGTGTTTGTATAGGGGTTTTCCTCCGAGAGCAGTTTAAGCTCTGTTCTGCCCTCCGCGCCCCTTGTAACGGCAGGTTCTATGTGAAAGCAGCCGCTCTCACAGCACTTTGTAAGCGTGCTGTCCAGCTGCGACATATCGCCGACAATATTCACAAGGGTCATCTTTTCTATTCCCATATACCTTTCACTCCCTTTCAGGTTTCAGTATATTTTATTATCTTTAGTATGCTATAAGCGTCTCTATCCTGTCAGGCTCCAGCCCGTACCTTATCCCCTCTATTATGTGGATAATGTTAGATGTCTCTATATCGCACAGCTGCAAAAACGCAAAGTACACCGCCGGCATAGACTGCGTTCTCATCAGCTTGCGCGCGTAGTTGAGTTTTACCTGCGTCATAGCCGTTTCAAGAAATTTGCTGTTTTCCTTTTCAATGCCCTTTGTTCCTCGCAGACGGCAAAACAGATCCATCATTTCCTGCTCGCTGTCGCATTCAAACAGCCTGTTCAGCCCGTGGCTTCCCACCGAGCCCAGCACCGTGACCATTTTCTTGCTTATCTCCTCGGGCGGCGCGTTGAAGTATGCTTTCATGCGGTACGCGTTTACAAAATTTCTTATGTGCACGCCTGCCTTCACGGGTTCCATAATAAGCTTCGCATCGCTTTTTGAAAGATCCTTCTCAATGCTGCCCAGCAGCCTTTTATAGTAAAGCTGCGCAAATGCGTTTTCTATCTCCGTCATGTCGCCCTGCTTGCTTTCTCTCACTATTATATCGCACAGCGGCGAATACTTTGTATGCTCCAGCTTTCTTGCAAGCTCCTCAACGTTTTTGCACGCCGCAAGCTCGTAAAAATCAAGAGAGCTGCTCTTAGCAAAATATGTCGGCAGCGAGTTTAAAAACGAAGTTTTCTCACCGCTGTCTATCGTCCTTATCAGTATCAGCAGAAGCTCGTTTTCATATCTTTCGCTGACAAGGTCGTAAAACTGCTTTTTGCCAAGGTGCTGAAAATCCCGCAGATCCGTAAACATCTCAAAACTGCGCTTTTTCAGAAGCTCTTCTATATATCCTCTGTGAACGGTGTTTACGTCTATATCGGCAAAGGTATCTTTAAATCCCTCGCGGTTTTTTAAATACTGCGCCACCTCTGCCACACTGCCCTTCGAGGAAAGTATCCTGTAGTCCTCGCCCGTCAGCATACGCCCGTGCATAGCCCTTATTTTAGTTATAGTAGCGTTTAACGACGCCTTGTTCAAAACGTTTCACCGCCCTTGCCGCAAGTTTCGCAAACTTTATCTCAGCCGTTTACTATGCTTTCAAAAATGCGATTTTGCCACTTTTCGCTGTTTTCTTCAAACGCCTTATCCAGCCTTGCGATCGCCTCATCTTTTTCGTCCAGCAGCTTTTTCTGCTCCTTCTCGGCGTTAGCTTTCTCTTCCTTTTCATATTCGGCTGACTTTTTCTCAGCCGCCGCAGCTATGTCGCTCTCCATGCTCTTAACGCTCTCGTGAGCCTCGCTCATAAGGCTGTCGCGCTTTTCTTCGGCGCTTTTCATCATCTCTTTGGCGGTATTGTCCGTTTCGAGAATAGCTGATATAACGTCCATAAAGTCAGACCCCTTTCATACATCTATAAATATACTATACTCTTTTAATCTGTTTTGTCAATAGAAATAAGAATATTATTGTATTCTTGCACAGTTTTTATGTTGAATACGCCAACATTTCGGGCAATATATCAGTTAATTTCCCTGCCGCTGTGCACTTGCACAATTCTCAGCGTTTACGACAAAACATTTGTTTAGTTTTCATAATATACTATTGACGTATCGCCCAAAAAGAGGTAAAATATATCTGAGGGTATTTTACCCTACTTAAATACATGAAAGGAGGATGTGTATACGGCATGAATATTCTCTTTTTGCTAAAGCCCAAGCAAGAGGTCGCGCACCTTGTAAGCGACTGCACGGTAAGACAGGCGCTTGAAAAAATGCGCTCATCGGGCTACACCGCAATACCCATAATAAACAGAGAGGGAGAGTATATAGCGACCGTTACCGAGGGCGACTTTTTGTGGCTTGTGCTCGGCTGCGGCACAGATATACTGAAAAAGACGGAGCATATGCCGCTTGAGTCTGTAAAACTGCGGACTGTGAACAAAGCGGTAAGTGTAAATGCAAAGCTGGAAGATCTGCTGCTTATGACGATGAACCAGAACTTCGTACCCGTTGTGGACGACAGAAATATGTTCATAGGCATAATAACAAGGCGAGATGTTCTGCAATATTTTTACAACAAGCTGCAAAATGAAAAGACCGCTGAGAATAAAATTTCCCAGCAGGCTTAACAAGGTTATATAAAAAAACATGGACTGCATAATATATGCAGTCCTTTTTTATCACAGTATCAGGCAGATGAGCCCCGAACAGCCCTCGTTTATCATGCGCTCTACCGTTTCGGCAAGCTTGCCGCGCGCTTCTTCGGGCATTTTTGAAAGCTTGTTGTGCAGCCCCTCGCCCACCAGTTCGTGAAGCGATTTGCCAAAAATGTTGCTGTCCCATATCTTTTCGGGGGATTCTTCAAAATCGTTCAGCATATAAAGCACCAGCTCCTCCGACTGCTTTTCGCTGCCGACTATCGGGCACACCTCGGCTTCTATGTTCGCTTTCAGAAGGTGTATAGACGGCGCGGTGGCTTTCAGGCGCACGCCGTATTTGCCGCCCTGCTTTATTATCTCCGGTTCGTCAAGGGTCAGTTCCTCTATAGACGGCATAACTATGCCGTAGCCCGTTTCCTCAAGCTGCTCCAGCGCCTCCGAGAATTTCTCAAACTTGCTGCGTATCTTCACAAGCTCCAGTATCTGCGGCATAAGGTCGCTCTCGCCGGTTATTTCAAGCCCCGTCGCCTCGCCTATTATCTTGAAGAACAAGTCTTTGTTGGTGGTAACTTCAATCACCGCGCTGCCCGTTCCCATGTCTATCGAGGCTATCTTAGAGTTGACAATATGCTCACATTCCGTCAGCTTTTCGGCAAAGAGTTTTATGTCTTTTATAGCCGCAACGCTTTCGGCGCAGCTTTTTATAGTGCTGAATATTTCCTCTTTCAGCCAGTGACCTTTATCAAGAGCCGCGATCCACCTCGGCAGGTCTATGTTTATCTCCTTTACGGGGAACGCGCTGAGCACCTGCGAAAGTATGCTCTTTATGTCGTCCTCCCCAAGCTCTAAGCAGTTTACAGCGATAACACACGCTCCATACTTTTCCGAAAGCCTCTCGCACAGCGCCTTTGCTTCTTTAGAATTTGGCGTGGTAGTGTTCATAAGCACCACAAACGGCTTGCCTATCTCTTTAAGCTCGTTTATAATGCGTTCTTCACATTCTTCATACTCATCGCGCGGCAGGTCTGTAATAGAACCGTCGGTAGTTATCACAAGCCCTATCGTTGAATGTTCGGTAATGACCTTTTGCGTTCCCACCTCAGCCGCCATGTTGAACGGCACAGGGTCGTCGAACCACGGCGTGTGTACCATGCGCGGCGCTTCGTTCTCAATGTAGCCTATCGCGCTGGGTATTATGTAACCAACGCAGTCTATCATGCGCACATTGAAGCGAATGTTGTCATCAATGCATATCTCCACCGCTTCTTCGGGTATGAATTTCGGCTCGGTGGTCATTATCGTCTTTCCGCCCGATGACTGCGGCAGTTCGTCTACCGCCCTTTCTCTGCGAAAGTCGCTTTCAATGTTGGGTATAACAAGGCTCTCCATAAACTGCTTTATGAATGTCGATTTGCCGGTGCGCACAGGGCCTGCCACTCCGATATAGATGTCGCCGCCCGTGCGTTTGGCAATATCTTTATAGATGTCATTGTTCATATGCTCGGTTTCCTTTCTTCTATATCGGGTATAAGCAGCATTTTGTCCTCGGCAAGAATGTCAGCCGCCAGATCGTTCTCACCCGTTATCGCCGAAACGGGTATGCGGTATTTCTTGGCTATATCCCATACCCTCTCGCCGCTTTTTGCATAGTAAAGCTTCAGCGCGCTCTGCCTTGCCATTTCGGTCTGCTCTTCCGATATTTTTATATCGGTTATCAGCCGCTTTGTAATAAGCTTTGAAACAGTGCCGCATATGCTCAGATCAGCCTTTATCTCAACGGTAGAGGGGTCGCACAGCGTATATGAGCAGCCCACTATATCCACTCTCGGCTCTAAAATGCTGTCCTGCGTGGCGCACTCGCTTTCTATAACGTGTTCAAAAGCCGTGTCGCTCTCTAAATATATCGGCACGCCGCTGTCGTTTCTGCCAACTAAAGCAAACGAGAGATTTCCGCTTACTATAAGGCTGTTTTTGTCAAAGCTGAACCTGCCGCTCACGTTTGAAACATCGCACCAGTTGTCGTATACCGCCGCTATCTCGCCGTCTTGACAAGTAAGCCTTGCGGTGTGAGTGTGCGGCTCGCATATCTCAACGGGCACGCTCTCTATCTTCTCGTCGCTCTTGTCAATGTCAAGGTCATACCCCGTGGAAAATACATCTGTCACAAGCTCTCCCGTTTCATATTTTACCGCGCGGCAGTTTACCAGCAGCACTATCTCACATTCAAGCGACTTCTGATCGTCTCCCTTTACTATAACGCTGCAGCCGCTCTGTATAAGGTCAACGTAATTTTCATAACGCTCGTCAATGCCGTCAATGTCCATTATCTGGCTGAAAGGCACCGAAAAACGCATAGTTTCAAGGCTTGCGCTGTCTTCTCCGTTTTCGCTGCTGTAAAGAACGTTTATATACGCGTCGCCCTTTATCACCAGTTTGCCGGATACCAGCTTCTTCTCGCCAAGTGTTGCAATGCAGTCGCTGCGTATTACAGAAGAGATAGGCGGCTTTGTTTCGCCAAGCTCCAGCTCCTCTACAATGGTTATGCGCTTTGAGGCATACAGCCTGTTTGTCGGGTATGTCACGCTCTCGTGATACAGCTGTATGCCGCAGCCCATGGCATCTGCCACCGCCGACCTGCCTTTTTCGCAGCACAGCCTTACTTTAGATGTAACTGCGCCGCGCAGGTCAAGTCTGCGCTGATTTACCACACGGCAGTTTATATAGTCCGCCTTTGCCGTTACGGTAACGCACGGGTTTTTAATGCCGCTTGGTATGTCGCATGAACGTGTGTAGCTCAGTTTCTGCTCAATGCAGCTGAGCTTGCCTGAATTTTCGCTGACGTACATTACCTTTATAACGGCGCACAGCTCATAGGTAAGCTTGTCGCCGTTTATGCTCTGCGATACTATCCTGGGCAGCAGGCGGCATTTAAGCACCCTGAATATGTCGGGATAGTAGTCGGGAAGAATGTAGTCAAGCTCGATCGCCTGCTCGAAGCCGTTGTCAAAAGCGGTCTCCGAGGCAGTGAAGATCTCACGGTTAAGTTTAAGATCCATAGCTTCCTCCTGTTGTGTTTTAATTACTCGTTCAGGTATTTTGAGTGTACCTAAAACATTTATATTCACACAAAACAGGCTATATGCATACAGCAAGCGCAAGCGCGAAAAATTACTCTTTACAAAAATGAAAGGATATGTTATACTAGGTATATGCCGCATTTTGCGGTAAAATTAAAGGAAGTGCGTTTAGTGGATTGGACAGAGCTGAAAATATACACCTCATCGCAGGGGGTGGACGCCCTTACGGGCAGACTTATGGATATAGGCATAAGCGGTTTTGTCATTCAGGATAAAAACGACTTTGAGGATTTTCTTCAGCACAAGGACGGCAACTGGGATTATATAGACGATGACCTTTATGAGCTTCGCAACGCAGAAACATCTGTCACCGTGTATATTTCAAACGATGCCGACGGCGCGGAAACGCTCTCTATGATAAAGCAGCAGCTTAGCGCTTTGAAAGCATTAGATAACGGCGGCGAGTACGGCAGGCTGGAATGTGAGTTTTCATCGGTGCGTGAGCAAGACTGGGCAAACAACTGGAAGCAGTTCTTCAAGCCGCTGAAAATAGGCAGCAGGCTGCTTATAAAGCCCTCGTGGGAGCAAACGCAGCCCATTGATCAGCGCGTGGTGGTCGAGATAGACCCTGCGGCAAGCTTCGGCACAGGGCAGCACAACACAACGCAGCTTTGCCTTGAACTTCTGGAAGAAAACATTCAGCAGGGGGACAAGCTTCTCGACTTAGGCTGCGGCAGCGGTATACTCTCGGTAAGCGGTGTAATGCTGGGCGCGTCTTATGCATACGCTGTGGATATTGAAGAAGGCGCAGTAAGCATAGCAGCCGAAAACGCCGCCAAAAACGGCATCTCACCAGAGCGTTACAAGGCGGTGTGCGGCAATATCATCGAGGACAGCGCCCTGCGCGAAAGCATAGGCAGCGGATATGACGTTGTGTGCGCAAACATAGTCGCCGATGTGCTTATAGCTATGTCACCGTTTTTTGCCGGCTTTTTAAAAAGCGGCGGCAGGCTGATAACATCGGGCATTATTGAAAAACGCTTTCCCGAAGTGCTGGAAAGTATCCTGAAAAACGGCTTCACACTTACAGGCAAAAGGCAAAAGGACGACTGGATAGCCTGCTCATTTGTAAAGTAGCTATCCCGTCACCAAACAGAAAGGAGGTCAAAAATGCAGCAGTTATTAGTGATAATATTAAAGAGATCGGAGATCGTCGATACCCTGATGCAGTCATTTGCCGAAAAGGGCATAAAGGGCGGCACGGTCGTAGAAACAACAGGTATGGCAAGGTTTCTCTCCAACAGCCAGAATGTGCAGATGCTTGCCGCCATTGGCACGATACTTGGAAATATTCCGCCCACCAACGGAAACATGATAATGTTAGCGCTTCCCGAAGAACAGGTAGAAACTGCGAAAGACGTTGTACATGAAGTGTGCGGCGACCTTTCAAAGCCCAACGCAGGCGTAATGTTTGCGCTGCCTATATCATTCTCCGAGGGTATCATATAAACGTTCTTGATATTGTTGCAAAAAAGAGACAGGGAATTTTCCTTGTCTCTTTTATGTTATTGCTCGTTTAAGTACCTTTTCAGCTCGTCTATGTATTCCACCGCGAGCTTGCTCATTATAAGCTCTTTTTTTACTATGTAGCCTATCTCCATTATTTCCTCGCCGCCTGCATCTTCTATAGGTATGGCAATATAGCCGTCGCCGTTTAGTTCGCCGCATATTATGCCCGAGCACACAGTGTAACCGTTGAGCCCCACCATAAGATTAAGTATAGTAGCCCTGTCGCTTACCTTTATCATTCGCGGATAGTGGTTTGTGCTGAATATCTCCTCCGCGTAGTAAAACGAGCTCTCACCTCCCTGCTCAAACGACAGGCAGGGGTAGTCCTCCAGTTCCTTGAAGCTTACGCTCTCTTTTTCTGCCAGCGGGTGGCTCTTGCTCATATATGCGTATGCCTTGCAGTCTATCAGCTTGTGAAATTCCAGCCCGTTTGAGGAGAGCACCTTCATCATAGCCTTGCGGTTGAAATCGCTCAGATATATAACGCCTATCTCGCTGCGCATCGTGCTTACGTCCTCTATGACCTCGCGCGTTTTTGTTTCCCTCACCGCAAATTCATATTCGGCGGTGTTGTATCTCTTTACCAGCTCTACAAAGCTCTTCACCGCGAACGAATAATGCTGCGCCGATATCGCGAAACGCTTCTTGTGCGGCCCGTTCTTGTCGTACTGCTCCATCAGCGATTCATACTGCGTGAACAGGTATCTGGCAGACGACAAAAACACAACGCCGTCGTTTGTCAGCGACATACCCTTGCCGCTTCGGTGGAATATCGTTATGCCAAGCTCGTTTTCAAGCTCCCTTACAGATGATGTAAGAGAAGGCTGAGATATGTAAAGTATCTGTGCCGCCTTGCTCAGCGAACCTGCCTCTGAGATCGTTATAATATAGCGTAGTTGTTGCAATGTCATATTTTTTCACACTCCGTTTTTAAATTTTTTACAGATATTATTTTTTGGTCGGTACTTGAAAACCTATTAAATATATGTTATTATAGGTATATGGATATATTATAGATGTTAGGTAAGTGATCAAGTATGAAAATATCAACAAAAGGAAGATATGCCCTTAGGCTGCTGCTCGATCTTGCAGAGCACCGCGGTGACGGTTATGTTGCTCTGAAAGATGTTGCACAGAGGCAGAATATCTCAAAAAAGTATCTTGAACAGATAGTTCCCGTGCTTACAAAAAGCGGCGTTTTGCTTACGAACCGAGGCTATCAGGGCGGTTATATGCTCTCCGGCACGCCCGATAAGTACACAGTGGGCATGATACTGCGCCTTACCGAGGGCAGTTTAGCTCCCGTTGCCTGCCTTGACTGCGACCCCGTAGGCTGCGACAGAAGCGACAACTGCGCCACATTGTCGGTATGGCAGGGACTTTACAAAGTTATCAACGAATATCTCGATTCTGTAACGCTTCAGGATATTCTTGACAAGCAGCACGCAGACGGCGGCGACTATGTTATATAGTACACCGTAAAATATTATATCACCTACCGAAACGGTAGTCAAGCATTTTTTCAGAGAGGAGCACACCCTTTGAAAACAAAAGTAAAGAAGATAGTTCCTCCAAAGCTGCCAAGTACCGAAGATATACTGAAGCTTTCAAAAAGCCTTACAAGCGACCCCACAGAGCAGAAATTCATCTGCTGCTGCCTTGCTTTAACGCTTGCCATTGCACCCGATAACGAGCGTGATATGTATTCCGTGGTGTTCTATGCCTCACACTTTGCAGACGGTTTCACTGCCGATACTCTTGAAACGCTGCGGCTGTGGATCGGCGGCAAGCTTGACAGAAACTACAGCGGCGATCTGCCGTGGGCAATAGTCAAAAACTTCGCAGGCTCTTATCTTTTCAGCTGGCAAAAGCCGCTTATCTCTCTTGCGCTTGAAAGTTACGATAGTATTAAAGATAATATAGGTGATGAGCTTATCTCAGAGTGCCGAGATATACTGTGCCGACACGCCCTGAAAAATACATCTCTCGATATATTGCGATAATACTTGACAATAGTCGTGTAAAAATGTTATACTATAAATACATATAGAAAACAGTCCCCTTAATGATTAAACGGAGATGACAAAATGGACAACAAATATAAAATAACCGTAACGGTGCTTGGTGTCATCAGCGCGATAATGATAGCCATACTATCGATACTTGTGCTTTCTGATGACGATGAGGTGAAAAGATCCGATATAAACGAAAGCTCGCAGGAGAGCGCAGTTGTTACCCAAAGTGAAACAACGCCTCTTACCACCGGGTATATTACCGACAGCAAGACTACCACTTCCGACCAAAGCGAGACCACGACGGGCAGTGAGACTACACCGCAGGAAAGCAAAGATACCACTACTCCCGAAGTTACCACACCCGATGAGACCTCGCCGACACAAGAAAACGGCAGCACACCTGACAACAGCGAATACACCACGCCTGACGAGGGCTACGGCAACTACTACACCACGACAAGCAGCAGGATAACTACAACTCCCAGGCGCACAACTACTCCAAAACGCACTCCCACGCCCACGAAAACTCATTCCCCTACACAAAGACCCCCTACACAGCCTACTCAGCCGACACCCGATGACAGCAGCCGACCTGACGACAGCAGTATACCCGACGACAGCAGTCAGCCCGACGACAGCAGTCAGCCCGACGACAGCAGTCAACCCGATGACAGCAGCTATGACGACAGCCGACCCGACGAAAACGAACCGTCAGAAAGCATTGAATAATACATAGTTAAGTGCAGTACCTTTAAGATACTGCACTTTTGTTATATTCTTATGCCGTTTCTACACTGTTTGCCGACTGGAGACCCAGCTTTTCAACAGCCGCCTCGCGCATTTTGTATTTGAGTATCTTGCCTGCCGCGTTCATCGGGAACTCGCTTACAAAGTCAACATATCTCGGTACTTTGTGCTTTGCCA